>CAZLWS010000001.1:0-18803 GCA_964563205.1 uncultured Propionibacteriaceae bacterium
CCCCGAACGGCCGCGCCTCGTAGGACGCCGTCGACACCACCCCGCGTTGGCCGAGCCCGCCCACAATCACCGGCTTGCCGCGCAGCGACGGCTTGTCGCGCTGCTCAACGGCGGCGAAGAAGGCGTCCAGATCGAGGTGCAGGACGCTCGCGGCGGAGCGCACCTAGTCGACCAGCGGGGATTCGGCCTGCCGAAGGTAGTGGACGAAGGCGAAGCCGTCGCGCTGCTCGCGAGAGACCTCCTGCCACTCGGTCGGCTCCACCGGGGGGAAGAACACGGTGCCCTCAGCCTCGGCCTCGACCAGGGTCAGGTCGAGCTCGGTGAGCTCCGGCCAGGCCTGCACGTAGATGCTGCCGCCGCCGGCCACGTAGATCTCGTCGTCCAGCGACTTGGCCAGGTCGAGCGCCTCCTCCAGCGAGGCGACGGCGTAGCCGACCGCGCGGCCCTCGACAGGCAGCTCCACGCTCTCCGGGTCGCCGGTCACGACGATGGTGGTGCGGCCGGCCAGCCAGCGTCCGATCGCGTCGTGAGTGCGGCGCCCCACGATCATCGGGTGGCCGGAGGTGACCCGCTTGTAGCGCGCCCAGTCCTCGGCGATCTGGAAGGGCTGGCTGTGACCGTCCCCGATGACGCCGTTGGAGCCGACGATCGCGATGGCAATGATCCGCATCCCGCGATGCTACCGTGCTCGCCAGCGGCCGAGGATCACACCGCGATCGGCGCCTTGATGCCGGGGTGGGGGTCGTAGTCGACCACCTCGATGTCGGCCAGGGTCCAGGCGTCGATGCTGGTCACGTCCGGATTGAGCACCAGCCGGGGCAGCGGACGGGGTTCGCGGGTGAGCTGCAGCCGGGCCTGCTCCAGGTGATTGCTGTACAGGTGCGCGTCGCCGAGGGTGTGGACGAAGTCACCGACCTCCAGCCCGGCGGCGCGGGCGATCAGGTGGGTGAGCAGCGCGTAGGAGGCGATGTTGAACGGCACTCCGAGGAAGATGTCGGCGGAGCGCTGGTAGAGCTGGCAGGAGAGCCGTCCGTCCGCCACGTAGAACTGGAAGAAGGCATGGCACGGCGGCAGCGCCATCTCGTCCAGCTGGCCGACGTTCCAGGCCGAGACGATGTGACGGCGCGAATCGGGGTTGGATCGCAGGGCGTCGATGAGGCCGGCGATCTGGTCGACGTGGCGGCCGTCCGGGGTGGGCCAGGAGCGCCACTGGTAGCCGTAGACCGGGCCCAGGTCGCCGTTGGCGTCGGCCCACTCGTCCCAGATCGTGATGTTGTTCTCGTGGAGCCAGCCGACATTGGTGTCGCCGCGCAGGAACCACAGCAGCTCGCCGAAGATCGAGCGGGTGTGCAGCCGCTTGGTGGTGAGCAGCGGGAAGCCCTCGGTGAGGTCGAAGCGCATCTGGTAGCCGAAGACGCTGCGGGTGCCGGTGCCGGTGCGGTCCGATTTCACGGTGCCGTGGTCGAGCACATGCTGCATCAGGTCCAGGTACTGCCTCATAGGGTCTCCTCCAGCACTGCCCGCAGCGCCGGTATCAGGGCCCGGACGGCGTTGCCGCGGTGGCTGATCGCGTCCTTCTCGGCCGGGCTGAGTTCGGCGTTCGTGCGGCAGTGGTGATTCGCGACGAAGATCGGATCGTAGCCGAACCCGTTGCCGCCACGCGGCTCCAACACGAGCCTGCCGAGCATCTCGCCGTGCACCACCCACTCCCGGCCGTCCGGGGTGACCAGCGCCATCGCGCAGACGAACCGCGCGGTGCGCTGCTCGTCGTCGGTGTCGGCGAGCTGGCGCAGCAGCAGCTGCAGGTTGGCCTCGTCGGTGGCGTCCGGCCCCGACCAGCGGGCCGAGCGGACGCCTGGCATGCCATTCAGCAGGTCGACCGCCAGGCCGGAGTCGTCGGCGACCGCCAGGTGGCCGGTCTCCAGCGCGGCGGCGTGGGCCTTCAGCAGGGCGTTGCCCTCGAAGCTGTTCTCGGTCTCGGCGGGCTCGGGATAGGGGTGGCATTCGTCCAGCCCGATCACGTTGGCCTCGAGCCCCTCCTCGGCCAAGACGCGGCGCAGCTCGATCGCCTTCTTGGCGTTGTGGGTGGCGACGACGACCGTTCTGCCGGGGCCCCCGCCGAGTTGTTCGGGGGAGCGCAACGGAGGAGGAGAACTCGGTGGGGTGGTCATGGCGCCAGCGCCTCTCGTTGCAGGCGGGCGAGGTCGGCGCAGCCGGCCAGCCCGAGGTCGAGCAGCTGATTGAGGACGTCGCGCTCGAAGGGCTCGCCCTCGGCGGTGCCCTGCACCTCGACGAACCTCCCCGACCCGGTCGCGACGACATTGAGATCGACCTCGGCGGAGCTGTCCTCCACGTAGTCGAGGTCGAGGACGGGGGTGCCGTCCACGACGCCCACCGACACCGCGGCCACCGAGTCGAGCAGCGGCTCGCCCGCCAGTGCGCCGCGTTCCCGCAGCCAGTTCACGGCGTCCACCAGGGCGACGTAGGCGCCGGTGATGGAAGCGGTGCGGGTGCCGCCGTCCGCCTGCAGCACGTCGCAGTCGAGGACGATGGTGTTCTCGCCCAGAGCCTTGTAGTCGATCACCGCGCGCAGCGAGCGTCCGATCAGGCGGGAGATCTCGTGGGTGCGTCCGCCGATCTTGCCGCGGACGGATTCGCGGTCGCTGCGGGTGTGGGTGGAGCGCGGCAGCATGGCGTACTCGCTGGTCACCCAGCCCAGCCCGGAGCCCTTCCGCCAGCGCGGCACGCCCTCGGTGACCGAGGCCGCCACGAGCACCCGGGTGGCGCCGAACTCGACGAGCACCGACCCCTCGGCGTGGTCGAGCCAGCTGCGGGTGATCCGCACCTCACGCAGCTGGTGGGGGGCGCGTCCGTCGTGGCGTGTCGGCATGCCACCAGCCTAACCGGCGGGCCCCTCGAAGTGACGCCCTTGGCCGGGATTGGACGCCCCCTCCGGCTCCGCTCTCGGTTCCCAGCCGGCTCACCACCTCGCCCCCGAGCCCGTACCAATCCCCCGGCCATCACCAACGTCGAGGGCCTCCCTTACCGCCGAGGGCCTCCTCCCAGGCACAGGCCCTCGACGCGAAGAGAGGCCCTCGATGAGCGGGACGGCGCGAACGGGCCTGCCCAAGTCGGACAAGTTCGCAGCGGGCGGCTCAGCTGAGGGCGTACACCTGCTCGACTTGGTGGACGAAGCCGCCGAGCAGGCGGGAGCCGACGCCCTGGAAGAGCTCGGGGCTGCCGGTGGTGAGGAAGCGCAGGTCGGCGGGGCGGGGCTCGTCGCGGATCAGGCCGTGGTCGGTGAGGGTGGCGTAGGTCTCGCGGGCGCACTCCTCGGCGGAGGAGACCAGGGTGACGTCCTCCCCCATCACGTAGGAGATGACGCCGGCCAGCAGCGGGTAGTGGGTGCAGCCCAGGATCAGGGTGTCGACCCCGGCCTCGCGGAGCGGCAGCAGGTAGCCGCGGGCGGCGTCCAGCAGCTCTGGGCCGCTGGTGACGCCGGCCTCGACGAAGTCGACGAACCGCGGGCAGGGGGCGGTGATCAGTTCTACCCCGGGGACGGCGGCCAGCGCGTCGTCGTAGCTAGCCGAGGTGGCGGTCGCGGTGGTGCAGATCAGCCCGATCCGGCCCTGGTTGGAGACCCGGACGGCCCGCCGGGCGGCTGGCAGGATGACGTCGATCACCGGGATGTCGTACCGCTCGCGGGCGTCCCGCAGCACCGCCGAGGAGGCTGAGTTGCAGGCGATGACCAGGGCTTTCACGTCCTGCTCTGCCAGGTAGTCGAGGCACTCCAGGGCGTACTCGCGCACCTCGGGGATGGACTTGGTGCCGTATGGGGCGCGGGCGGTGTCGCCCAGGTAGATCATGTCCTCGCTGGGCAGCTGGTCGAGGATGGCGCGGGCCACGGTGAGCCCGCCGAACCCGGAATCGAAGACCCCGATCGGGGCGTCAGCGGCAGCCACGGCTCAGAACTCTAGCCTGGTGGAGGCATGATGGATGCGCACACAACAGGGAGGACGGCATGCAGATCCCACCGATCGACGTCACCCGGCTGACGCTGCGCGCCGTGCGGCTGCTGGACCACGCCAAGCGCGCCCTCCTCCCCGAGCCCCGCAAGCAGCCCAAGCCCAACGAGCCCGACCGGAGACGCCCCGACATCTGGTGACACGCATCAGTCTGACGACCCCCACCTTCGTCATCCCCGCGAAGGCGGGGATCTCTGGGGGTCGGCTTCCTCAGATTCCCGCCTTCGCGGGAATGACGGAAGAGGCGGCAGGAACGACAGAAAAGGGTGCGGGAACGGCGAAGCCTCTGCTTCACCCGGAGACACGTTCAACTTTCGTCACCAGGGAGCTCTGGCCGACGTATGTGTCGGCCACGGCCTCCTGGTGACGAAAGTTGCACACGACCTCAGGCGACCGAGCTCAGCGGGCAGCCAGAACTGGCGCAGTCGCGGCAGCCGGTGGGGGCGCAGGCGGTGGAGATCACCAGGGGCTTGACCTTGCCGGCGCGGATCAGGCGGTCGGTCACGGCCCGCACCAGGTCGGGGGCCAGGCCCGTCCGTGACGCCAGGTCGGGGACGGAGCGGACCCCGGCCTCAAGCTGGGTCAGGACGGCGGTGACGGGCGTGATCGGATCGGGGTCCCCGCGGCGTTGTTCGGAGGAGCGCAGCGGAGGAGAGGAACGTCGTGGGGCGATCATAAGAAGAGCCGGCCGATCTGGAAGACGGCCACCGCCAGGCTCCATGCGACGACCAGTTGAATGACCACGCCGAACAGGGTCCACTTGGGGCCGATCTCGCGCCACTGGGTGGCGACGGTGGCCATGCAGGCGGTGTAGGACATCATGAAGACCAGGAAGGCCAATGCCGCGGGGATCGGATGGCCGCCGGAGGATTCGGTGAAGTCGGCGACGATCCGGTCTCCCAGCGCTCCGGCCTCGCCCTCCTCGGGCTCGTCGAGGGCGTAGGTCTGCGCCCACGAGGAGATCACCGCCTCCTTGGCGACGAATCCCACCACCAGCGCCGAGGTGGTCTCCCACTTGGCGAAGCCGGCCGGTTCGAAGACCGGGGTGATCGCCTGCGCCGCGACGCCGTAGGCCGAGTCGATCACGGGGGTGTCGGCGAACGAGCCGTCGCCGCGCACCGGAGTCGCCTGCAGCAGCCACACCGCCGCCACCGTCACCACGATGATCCCGGTCGCCGTCTGCAGGAAGCCCTTCAGCCGCACCCAGGTCACCGAAGCGGTGAGCCGCAAGGTGGGCAGCTGGTAGGGCGGCAGGTCGATCACCAGCGGCTCGATCGGCTGGTTGCGCCAGATCGTGTGCCGCAGGACCAGCCCGGTCAGGATGATCACCACCACCGAGGCCAGGTACATCGCGAAGACGACGGTGCCGGCGTTCGGCCCGAAGAAGGCGACGCCCACCATCACGAAGACCACGAGCCGCGCGGTGCAGGCGGTGAACGGCACCAGCAGCGCGGTGAGGATCCGCTGCCCGGCGACCGGCAGCACCCGGGTGGCGGAGACCGCCGGGACGTTGCAGCCGTAGCCGACGATCAGCGGGATGAACGCCCGTCCGGGCAGGCCGATCGCCCGCATCACCCGGTCGGTGACGACGGCGGCGCGGGCCATGTAGCCGGAATCCTCCAGCAGGGCGAGCAGGACGAACATCAGCGCCATCAGCGGCACGAAGGTGAGCAGCGCGCCGACGCCGGCGATCAGGCCGTCCACGGCCAACCCCTCGACCCAGGTGCCGCCCAGCCCGATCAAGCCCAGCAGCCAGCTCGCTCCTTCAGAGACCGGACCGGCGACCACCCCGTCGAGCGCGTCCTGCAGCGGCGCGGCCACCACGGTGGTGATCTGGAAGACCACCCACATCACGGCCAGGAAGATCAGCGGCCCGACCACCGGAGCGGTGAGCCAGCGGTCGATCCGGTCGGAGCGGGTGGCGCCCGACCGGCCCGGGTCGAGGGTGGACGCCTGCACCGCCGCGGCCACCCAGTTGAACCGGTCATTGTCGAGCGCCCACTCGTCGGCCTCGTCGGCGACCACCTCGCGCGGGGCCGGGACGGGACGCCGCAACGCCTCGCGGACGGCGGCCGAGAGGCCGTCCAGCCCGTTGCGGCGGCGCGGGTCGATGCCGACCACCGGGACGCCGGCGGCCTTGCCGAGGGCGGCCAGGTCGAGGTCGATGTCCTGCTTGCCGGCCACGTCCAGCATGGTGAGCGCGATGACCATCCGGGTCGGGTGCTCGCGCACCTGGGCTGCGAGGTAGAGGCTCTGCGAGAGCCGGGCGGCGTCGGCCAGCAGCACGCAGACGTCCGGACGCTCGTCCGCCGGGCCGGCGACCAGCAGCTCACGGGTGAGCGCCTCGTCCGGGGATTCCGGCTCCAGGGAGTAGGCGCCCGGCAGGTCGACCAGGGTGATGTCGATGCGGCCCGAGTAGCAGGCACAGCCCTCGCAGGTGCAGGCTGCCTCGCCACAACAGGAACACGGCGGGCCGTCGCTGCGCCACACCCCGCGGGAGACCTCGACGGTGGTGCCGGGCCAGTTGCCCATCGTGACGCGAGCGCCCGTGAGCGCGTTGAAGAGGGTGGACTTGCCTGTGTTGGGCGCACCGACCAGGGCGACCACGGGCGCGTCCGGCCCGGCCGAGACCATCGACCCGCCGCTGTGGCAGGTGGCCTTGACCGAGGGCGGACGGACGGTCAGCAGGGTGGGGTTCGTCGCGGTCACCGGACGACCTCCACCTGAACCTGCTTGAGGACGCCGGGCCCCAGCGCGACCCGGGTGCCGCCGACCAGCGCCACCCGTCCGCCGCCGGAGGTGTTGTGCAGCAGGGTCACCTGGGCCCCGGGGCGCAACCCCAATGCGGCCAGCCGCCGGATGGTCCCGGCCCCCGTCGCGTCCTGCAGAAGGAGAGCCTGGCGCAACGGCGCCCGGTCCATGCTCAATCCCGTCATGTAGGTGAGGCTACGCTTAATTGCGTACGCGGGTGCCGATTCGGAAAAAGAGTGCGGACTGGCCCTTCCCCACCCGTTCTCCTCGCGCACAAGCTGTGGCCGATTCCCCGAGATCGGGCCTTCCACCACACCTTGTGCGAGGACGACCGGAGGGTTGACGAGGAGAGCGAGGATGCCTGATCAGGCGTGGGCGAGCAGGCCCTCGGTGAGGTAGCCCAGCCACTCGTAGACCCGGTAGGTGTAGCCACGGGGGTCGGTCTCGTCGAGGGCGTCCAGAGCCTCGGCGTCCTCAGCCTTCTCGATGCCCAGGCGCACGGCCAGGCTCAGCCGCAGCGCGGTCAGCGCCTTCAGCCACTGGTCGAGTTCGACCACCCGCACCTGCACCGCGCGACGCCCGCCTTCCGAGGCGCGCAGGGCGTCCATCACCAGTTCGGCCTGATCCACGCGGGCCTGCCGCTGCCGGGTCTCGGTGAACCGGCGGAACTCCGCCGAGGCTGCGGGGTCGTCGCGGTAGGCCTGCGGGAAGAGCCGCTCGATCACCGGGTCGCTGCGATCCAGCGGCTCCGCGTCGGAGAATTCGGCCTGCCAGCGCTCGAACGGATCGTCGGCCACCACCGGCTGGGCGTCACC
The DNA here is from genome assembly GCA_964563205.1 of uncultured Propionibacteriaceae bacterium. Lineage (GTDB taxonomy): Bacteria > Actinomycetota > Actinomycetes > Propionibacteriales > Propionibacteriaceae > Propionicimonas. The sequence continues at coordinate 7,592 of CAZLWS010000001.1, forward strand.
CTCGAGCAGCCCGGTCAACTGGTCGAGCAGGGATTCCAGCAGGGTCGCCTCGTACTCGGTCAGCCGCAGCTTGATCACCGGCCCCTTGCGGGTGATGTCGCTCACGAAGCCTTCTCCAGGCTGGCCCACAGGCCGTAGCTGTGCATGGCGTCCACGTCGGATTCCATCTTCTCGCGGGTGCCGTGGGAGACCACCGCCTTGCCCTCGTGGTGCACCTTGAGCATCAGCTTGTCGGCCTTGGTCTCCGGGTAGCCGAAGTAGGTCTGGAAGACATGGGTGACGTAGCTCATCAGGTTGACCGGATCGTCCCAGACGATCGTGACCCAGCCGCCGTCGAGCACCTCGGACTCCGCCGGCCGCTCGGTGACCGCGACGCCACCGGCAGGCTGCGAGGGCGCGGCGGGAGTGCTCATGTCGTCCATTCTGGCACGGGCGTCTGACACCCCGGCCGGCAGGCTCGGCTACGGGCCGGCGAGCCACTCGATCCTTGCCGCTAACCCGCCGGAGGGAACCGGCACGAGGGTGAGGATCGCCTCGGACGTGGTCGCGATGTTGTGGACGAGGGTGAGCCCGAGCCCAAGGCTGCGGCCGCCCGCGGCCGTGCGGGTGCCGGCGCCGCGGTTGAACGGCTCGATCAGCCGGGCGGCCTCCTCCTCGGTGAGCAGGCCGCCGCTGTTCGTGATCTCGACCCACGCGCGGCCGTCGGATCCGCCGGTGGCGATCCCCAGGGTTCCACCGGGGTCGTTGTGACGAATCGCATTGTCGAGGAGATTGCCGACCGCGAGGTCGGCCAGAACCGGATCCACACCCGCAGCGCTCGCCGCGGCAAGGTCCGCGGCGACGGTGAGCCGCAACCGCCGGATCTCGTCCTGGCGCTCCGCGATGCTCCGCTCGGCGATCGATCGCAGCTCGACCGGCGGCCCGGGCACGTCGGCGCCGGCGGCTGTCGTGCGGGCGAGCCTCAGAAGGGCCGCAATAAGGTCCTCACTGCGCTGGTTCGCGTCGAGGGCGCGGCGGACCGCGGGTTCGAGCGCCTCAGGCACCTGCCCCTGAGCCAGCGGGATCTCCAGCGCGGTGCGGGTGGTCGTCAGCGGGGTGCGGAGTTCGTGGGAGGCGTTGGTGATGAACCGCGCCTGCTGGGTGAAGGCGGTTTCGAGCCGATCGAGCATGGTGTCGATGGTGTCACCCAGCTCCTTGATCTCGTCCGCCGGTCCGGGAAGGTCCAGTCGCTGGTGCAGGTCGTCGCGGGTGATGCGCTGGGTGGTGGCGGTGATGCGTCCGATCCTGGCGAAGGAGCGCCGCGACAGCCAGGACGCGACGACGACGGCGATCGCGGTGAAGCCGAGCAGGACGACGACCGACCAGAGCAGGAGCCCGGAGAGAACCTCTCGGGAGAGCATCGTCGTCTGCTCGATGAGAATGGCCTGGCCGGCGTCACCCACCGTGATGATCGCCTGGCCGTCGTCGCCCGCGGTGACGACCGCGCCGTCCACGGCCCCGGAGACCGCCACGATGGCTTGGCACTCGGCATCGCTGACGTCATCTCCGGTGACGACCGTGATTCCGGCTTCGAGACAGCCCGCGATGCCGCCGATCGCGCTGTCGAACAGCCCCCGCACCAGCAGGTACTGGACGCCCAGCAGGACGGCGCCACCGGTCACGAAGACGGCGGCGATGAGCGCGGTGAGCCGGGTGCGGAAGCCCCAGCGTCGCTTCGCCTGGATCCGGCCGGTCATCGGGGGGTTCCGATCCGGTAGCCGAGGCCGGGAGTGGTGCGGATGACATCGGGCGCACCGAGCTTGCGGCGCAGCGTGTGGACGGTGAGCTTGACGACCGACCGGGTTCGTTCGCTCGCGCTCGCCCAGACCTCGGCCAGCAGGTCGTCGGCGGCGACATGCCCGCCGTCGGCGTACAGCAGCACCTCCAGCACGCCGAACTCCTTGGGCGTGAGGGCGAGCGGACGGCCGTCCCGTTCGGCCACTCGGCGCAGCGTGTCGAGCCGGATCCCCTCGGCCGACAGCACGATCTGGCTGCCCTCGGCCGCGCGGCGGGCGAGGGCGCGCAGCCGGGCGAGGAGTTCGACGTAGGCGAAGGGCTTGGCGAGGTAGTCGTCCGCACCGAGGTCGAGCCCCACCACCCGGTCGTCCAGCGTTCCCGCGGCCGTGAGCATGAGGATCCGCATCGGGTGCTGCGCAGCGCGCAGGGCGCGGCAGACCGCGTCCCCGTGCAGGACGGGGAGATCCCGGTCGAGGATCATGATGTCGACGTCGACCTGCCCGGCCTTCTCCAGCGCCGCGGCCCCGTCGTAGGCGATGTCGACGAGGTATCCCTCATGCCGCAGGCCCTGGGCGAGCGAGTCGGCGAGGTCCGGTTCGTCCTCGACAATCAGGATCCGCACCTGGCCACCCCCATACTCGGTCTTCGCTCAGTCAATGATCTCTCGCCCTCCATGGTCGGGGCGGCGAGGTTAGGTTCCGGTTAGGCCAACCCAGACCCGGACCTAACCCGGGCCTCCGTAGAACTGACCTCGGTGGTGATCGTCGCCACCGTGTTCCCGGAGGTATTCACATGAGAATCCGCACCCGCTTCGGCGCTGCCGCGGGCGTCGTCCTCGCCGGTCTGGTCGCCCTCACCGGCTGCACCAGCACCAGCGTCCCCAATCCATCGGGCACCGGCGGGCAGCCGGCCGATGCTGCTGCGTCCTTCCTCGCCTGCCTGAAATCCGCCGGCGTCGAGGCGAAGATCAACGACAACGGCATGGTGCTGGTCAAGCAGGCCGGAGCCGGCCCAGACGGCTCGGTGAGCACGGGGTCCGGCGACCGGGAGACCCTCCTGATCGAGGGCGACGCGGCCGGCGACACCTGGGTCGCCCCGGTGGACGCCGGCTACTTCGCCGACGATCCCGACACCCAGGACGCCTACGCCGCGTGCGAGCAGAAGCACCCGGACTTCACCCAGCCCCAGTACGACCCGAACAGCGACCCCGAACACCAGCAGCAGGCGGCGGAGCAGCAGGAGGCGGCGCTTGCCTTCGCCCAATGCGCCCGTAGGAACGGCTTCACGCAGATCGCCGACCCGGATGCCGGCACGGGCGGCGCCATCATGATCCCCGACGACTTCACCGAAACCGACTTCCGCGCTCTGGTCGAGGCTTGCTACGAGCCGAACAGCAGCTTCGCGTTCGGAACCAGCGACAGCCTCGGCTTCGAGCCGTGGCAGATCCTCGAAGAGTTCCAGAACGCCGCTCATGAGTGACCGTCCTCGCTTCCGCAGGCTGCTCCGGGCAGCCATTCTCGTCGCTGTCGTCATCGCCCTCGCGGCCGGAGCCGTCCTGGCCGGCCTCTGGAAGCCCTGGACGGACGCGGCCCAGGCGTCATCTCAGGAGGCTGCCCCGCAGGCGGTCACCGTCGGAGTGGAACGCGGAACGCTCACCAGCCGGCTCCGGCTCAACGCCGCGCTCGGGTACGGCGATCCGATCTCGCTTCCCGCGGCGACGGGAGTCATCACTGCGCTGCCGGCGCCGGGAAAGGTGATCCGGATCGGCGCCCGGGTCTACGAGGTCGACGGACATCCGGTGGTCCTGATGAAGGGGGCGCGGCCGCTGTGGCGGGATCTGGCCCGCGGGATCAGCGACGGGAAGGATGTGCTGCAGCTGGAGCGCAACCTCGCCCGGCTGGGCTTCTTCGACCGCGAACCCGACACCCGCTTCGACTGGCGGACGACCCAGGCCGTGCGTCGCTGGCAGAAGGACCTCGGGGTGCCGGTCACCGGCACGGTCGCCGCTGCCGAGGTGGTGATGGTGGACGCTCCGGGCATCCGGATCTCACAGGTCACGGCGCAACTCGGGCAACGGGACGCCAGCCCGCTGACCTACACGGCGACGACGCTGCGGGCAGTGGCGAAGCTCACCGCCGCGCAGGCTCGGGAACTGCAGGCCGGCACCCCGGTCAGCGTCGTCCTTCCCGACGGGACGGAACTGGACAGCACCCTGGCCGCGGTCGACCCCGGCGGCCAACCGACCGAGGAGGACGGGCAGACGACCCCGCCGACCGCGGTGATCGACTTCCCCGACCAGCGCCAAGTCGCCGCCGTCGGTCCCGCGGCCGTCCGGGTGATCGTGCAGGACGAGCAGGAGCGGGCGGAGACCCTCATCGTGCCGGTCACGGCGCTGGTCGCCACCGCACGAGACGGCTACGCGGTCGAGGTGCAGACCGCGGACGGGATCGTGCGGACGCCGGTGCGGATCGGGCTGGTCGCCGACGCCCGGGTGCAGATCCTCGCCTCCGGGAGCGAGGTCGACGGTGCGCCCGGCGATGCTCCGTCCCTGGCCGAGGGCGACGCCGTGGTGACCTCCCGATGACAGCCACGGCGCCCCCGGTGATCGAGGTGCGGGGCGTGACCAAGGTCTATCCGGGCACGCCGCCCGTGACGGCCCTGCACCCCGCCTGGCTGCGCATCGACGCCGGTGACCAACTCGCGATCCTCGGTGCGTCCGGCTCCGGTAAGAGCACGCTGCTCTCGATCCTCGGCACCCTGGACGACCCGAGCGACGGCGCCGTGCTGGTCGACGGGCGCGAACTCGGCGGCATGCGCGAGGCGGAGCGCTCGGCCGTCCGAGCCACCAGGATCAGCTTCGTGTTCCAGCAGTTCCACCTGCTGCCCACGGTCTCGGCCACCCAGAACGTCGCCGCCGGCCTGCTCTACACCACGACGTCGCCGACGGAACGCCGGCGACGCGCGATCGCCGCGCTCGAAGCGGTGGGCCTCGGGCACCGGCTGCGGAACCGGCCCGGCGAACTCTCCGGCGGCGAACAGCAGCGGGTCGCCGTCGCCCGCGCCCTGGTCAGGGACCCCGCGGTCCTGTTCGCGGACGAGCCCACCGGCGCGCTGGACTCGGCCACCGGCGCGGCGATCATCACGCTGCTCACCGAGATCGCGGACGCCGGCACCGCCGTCGTGATGGTCACCCACGACAGCGGGCTGGCCGAGCGGTTCAGCCGCCGGATGCACCTCAAGGACGGCCATATCGTCGCCCGCCACCCGGCGGAGTCCGAGGCGGACCCGCAGCCCACCGTCGCAGGTTCGAAGAAGGAGTTTCTGCTGTGACCCACTCCGCCCCGTCCCGGAGCAGATTCCGCTTCAGCGACCTCCTCCGCACTGCCTGGCTGGGGGTCGCCAGCCGTCCTCAGCGCACCGCCCTGGCGTCCCTGGGGGTGGCGCTCGGCATCGCCTCGCTGACCGCGCTCACCGGCGTGGCCGCCTCGAACCGCGCCCAATTGCTCGCCGATCTGGATCGCATGGGAGCGAACCTCGCCATCGTCGCCCCGGCGTCGGGCCCGGACAACAAGCTCGTCCCGCTTCCCGAGGAGGCTCCCGGCATGATCGGACGGGTCGACGGAGTCGCCGGCGTGGGCGTGTTCGAGACCCCACCCGAGGCTGTCCGGGTCTACCGCACCGACCTCATCCCCGAGACCGAGACCAACGGCATCCAGGTCGCCGTCGCGCGGCCCGACGTGTTCCGCGCGATCGAGGCCGAACTCGCCGCAGGACGCTGGTTCGACGACGCCACCCGCGACCTCCCGGTCACCGTGCTCGGACGCACCGCGGCCGACCGCCTCGGAATCAGCCGGCCAGGCGACCGGGTCTGGATCGGCGGGCAGTGGTACGGGGTGATCGGCATCCTGGAATCCGCCGGACTCGCCGCCCAGATCGACGCGGCCGCCATCCTGGGCGACCGCTGGGTCCGGCGCAGCTTCGAAGGAACCACCGTCGGCGACATCTCCGCCCTGTACGTCCGCGCACAGCCGGGACGCCTCGCCGGGCTCATCGACACCCTTGCCACCGCTGCGAGCCCCGGTTCGCCCTTCGTGACCGTGAACGCGCTCACCGAGCTGGCCAACGCCCGCACCACCGCCGATGACTCACTGAGCACCCTGGGGCTCGTGCTGGCGGGGATCGCCCTGCTCATCGGCGCGGTCGGCATCGCCAACACCATGGTCGTCACCGTGCTCGAACGACGCGGCGAGATCGGGCTGCGGCGCTCCCTGGGGGCACGCCCGCGCCACATCGCAACCCAGTTCCTCACCGAGGCGGCTGCCCTGGCCTTCATCGGAGGGGTCGCCGGGCTCGTCCTCGGGGCAGGCGCCGCGACCTTCCTGGCGCTCCTGCGCGGGCAACCCGTGGTGATCCCCGTCGAGACCACCGTCGCCGGCCCGGCGATCGCCGTCCTGGCCGGCGCCGCGGCCGGCCTCCACCCGGCGCTCCGTGCGGCCCGGCTGCCGCCAACCCTGGCCCTGCGCGCGGTGTAGGGCCGCTCCTCGGACCGCCCACGCGGACCTCGCCGCGACTGCGTCTACAGTGGCCGCCATGGCCGAACTTCCCGCCAGCACCGCGCTGCTGACCGACCAATACGAGCTCACCATGGTGCAGGCGGCCCTCGGCTCCGGCACTGCCGATCGGCGCAGTGTCTTCGAGTTGTTCGCCCGGCGGCTGCCGACCGGACGCCGCTACGGCATCGTGGCTGGGGTCGGACGGGTGCTGGACGCCATCGAGGCTTTCCGCTTCGACCCGGCCGAGATCGACTTCCTGCTCTCCCACAAAGTGGTGGACGACCGCACCGCCGACTGGCTGGCCGGCTACCGGTTCACCGGCGACGTCTGGGGCTACCCCGAGGGCGAGGCCTACTTCCCCGGCTCCCCGGTGCTGACCGTCGAGGGCAGCTTCGCCGAGGCCGTGGTGCTGGAGACCGTCCTGCTGTCGATCTACAACTACGACTGCGCGGTCGCCTCGGCGGCCTCCCGGATGATCCAGATGGCGGGCGACCGTCCGTGCATCGAGATGGGGACGCGGCGCGCCAACGAGCACGCCGCCGTCGCCGCGGCCCGGGCCGCCTACGCGGTCGGGTTCGCGGCGACCTCCAACCTGGAGGCCGGGCGCCGCTACGGCATCCCCACCACCGGCACCGCCGCGCACTCCTTCACCCTGCTGCACGACAGCGAGGAGGAGGCCTTCGCCGCGCAGATCTCCGCCCTCGGCGAGGGCACCACCCTGCTGGTCGACACCTACGACGTCGAGGCGGCGATCCGCACCGGCGTCCGGCTCACCGAGGGGCGGCTGGGCGCCGTCCGGCTCGACTCCGGAGACCTGGCCGAGCAGGCCACCGAGGTCCGCGAACTGCTCGACTCGCTGGGCGCCACCAAGACCCGCATCATCGTCACCTCCGACTTGGACGAGTACCAGCTCGCCGCCCTGCGCAGCGCCCCCGTGGACGGGTATGGGGTCGGCACCTCGCTGGTGACCGGCTCCGGGGCGCCGACCTGCAGCTTCGTCTACAAGCTGGTCGCCCGCGCCGAGGACGCCGACCCGGCCTCGCCGCTGCTGCCGGTGGCCAAGAAGAGCCAGAACAAGAGCTCGATCGGCGGACGCAAGTTCGCCCTGCGCCGGCTCGGCCCGGACGGCCGCGCCGAGGCCGAGGTGGTCGGGATCGGCGCCGCCCCCGCCGACGACGGCAACGACCGTCCGCTGCTGGTGGAGCTGGTGCGCGGCGGCGAGATCGTCGGACGCGAGCCGCTGGCCGCCGCCCGCGAGCGGCACGCCCGCGCCGTGGCCGAGCTGCCGTCCAGCGCCCGCAAGATGTCCCGCGGCGAGCCGGTGATCGAGACCCTGATGCTGGACGAGCTCGGCCAGCCGACCCACAACCCCTACGCCACCAAGGAGGCCTGATGAGCCGCGCGCTGATCGTCGTCGACGTCCAGAACGACTTCTGCGAAGGGGGTTCGCTGGCGGTGGCCGGCGGCGCCGCGGTCGCGTCCGCCATCTCGGACCTGCTCGGCGAGCACTCCTACGACCATGTGGTGGCCACCCAGGATCACCACATCGACCCGGGCTCGCACTTCTCCGATGCGCCCGACTACATCGACAGCTGGCCGGTGCACTGCGTAGCCGGCACCGAGGGCGCCGACTTCCACCCCAACCTGGTGAACCGCCCCTTCGAGGCGGTCTTCACCAAGGGCGAGTACGCCGCCGCCTACTCCGGCTTCGAGGGCGCGTACGCGGGCGAAGACCTGGCCCACTGGCTCGCCGACCACGAGGTCGACACCGTGGACGTGGTCGGCATCGCCACCGACTACTGCGTCCGCGCCACCGCCCTGGACGCCGCCGCAGCCGGGCTGCAGACCCGCGTCCTGCTCGACCTCACCGCCGCCGTGGCCCCCGACCGCCTGCCCGCCACACTGGCCGACTTCGAGGCTGCCGGGGTATCGGTCAGTCAGTAGCCGCCGATTCGAAAGGATTGAGCAGACGGATGCCCAGGCCGGCAAAGTCCCTGGTGTTCCGGGTCACCAGCGTCAGGTCGTGAGCTACGGCAGTAGCCCCGATCAGTCCATCCACGGCGGGCAGCGGACGCCGCGCGCGCAACCTCGCCCAAGCCGTCGTGACTGCAGAGTCCACGGTCAGGATGCGATCGGCAAGAAGGTCGACGAGCTCACCCAACCATGTTTCGAAAGTCTCGGCTGCACGAGGATCCCGCGCCGCCAGCAACTCGATTCCGTAGCGGATCTCACCGAGTGTGAGCACGCTGAGCCACAACTGCTCTTCCGGCGCCGCCTCCAGCCAGGCCACCACGATCGGAGAGGGTGATCGTCGCCGCCGCTCGGACAGCACATTGGTATCCAGAAGGTACCCGGTCACAGTTCGTCCTCGAACAGGGGCCGATCCGGATCGAGCGTCCGCTCAGGGAGTTCCAGGTCATCGAAGTAAGGCCCCGACAGCAGGAACTCCGCAAACGTCACCTGCGGCGCATCGGGATGAGCAGCGCGGTAATCCATGATGTCCACCACCACGGCCACCGGCTGGCCGTGCCGCGTGATGAACTGTGGGTCGCCGGTCTCGGCCGCTCGCACCACCTCGCTGAACCGCTGCTTCGCGGTCTGAAGTTGCCAGGTCGTCATTCCACAAGGATAGAACTAGTCTGTCTAGACTGTCCAGATATCCTCTGGCTCATGCCTCTCTACAGCCCGGCGCGGACCAGGGGCGGGGTGGAGAACTCGTTCATGACACCGGCGAGACGCAGGGCGCGGTCGTCGGTGTAGAGCTCTTCGAGAGTCATCGGGGCGCCGTCCGGGTGGCTCAAGGGAATGCGCCAGTTGGGGTATTCCTGCCAGGTGCCGGGCTGGTTCTGAGTGCGGCGGTCGCCGACGGCGTCCGGCAGCGCGGCGCACAGCACGCGGGCGGGGGTGGCGGCCAGGTAGCGGTGCAGGGCCAGCACGATCTGCTCGGTGGAGGGGTCGTCGCCGGTCAGGAAGCCGCGCTCGCGCAGGAAGTGCAGGACGGCGGCCTGGCTGCGGTCGGCGGCCTCCAGTTCGGCCTCGAGCGGCTCGGTGAGCAGGCCCAGGTCGTGCTGCAGCCGGATGTGGTCTTTGTCGAGGTAGCCGGCGGTGGGCGGCAGGTCGTGGGTGGTGACCGACGCCAGGCAGTACTCCCGCCAGCTTTCGGGGGCGAGCGGGCTGCCGTCCGGCTCGGTCTCGAACCAGGCGATCGAGGTGCCCAGGATGCCCCGCTCGCGCAGGTACTCCCGCACCCACGGCTCGACCACGCCCAGATCCTCGCCGACAATCAGCGCCCCGGCCCGGTGCGCCTCCAGGGCAAGGATGCCCACCATCGCCTCGTGGTTGTAGCGGACGTAGGTGCCCTTGGTGGGCGGCATCCCCTTCGGGATCCACCACAGCCGGAACAGGCCCATGACGTGGTCCACCCGCATGCCGCCGGAGTGCCGCAGCAGGCCGGCAACGGTCGTCCGGAACGGGGCGTAGGAGAGGTCGTCCAGCCGGTCCGGACGCCACGGCATCTGGCCCCAGTCCTGACCGCTCTGGTTGAAGTGATCCGGCGGGGCCCCCACCGAGACCCCCTCGGCGAAGAGGTTGCCGTAGGTCCAGGCCTCGGCGCTCTGGGCGCTGACCCCGACCGCGAGGTCGCTCATGATGCCGATCCGCATGCCGGCGTCCCGGGCTCCGGATTGGGCCGCGCGCAGCTGGACGTCCGCCACCCACTGCAGCCACTGGTAGAAGCCGATGTCGGCGGCGTGCTCCTCGGCGAAGGCAGCGGTCTCGGGCGAGGCCGGGCGGTGCAGCGCGGCCGGCCACTCCCGCCAGTTCATGCCGTGCTCGGTGACCAGCGCGCACCAGGTGGCGAACTGGGTCAGCGCGCGTCCCTCGCGGCGGACGAAGTCGTCGAAGGCCATCCGCCGGGCGGCCGGCAGCCCGCCGTCGTGGATGACCCGCAGCGCGGCCAGCTTGAACCCCCACACCGTGTTGCGGTCGATCAGCGGCTCGTCGGCGAGCGCGGCGGCCAGGTCGGCCTTCAGCTTCTTCACCTGGTCGCGGGCGGCGTCGTCCAGCAGGCCGTACTCGGGCAGCGCCTCCGGACGGATGTAGAGGGGGTTCACGAAGCGGCGGCTGGCGGGCAGGTAGGGCGAGGGCTCCAGCGGCGGCATCGGCTCGCCCGCGTGCAGCGGGTTCACGAGGATGTAGCTGGCGAACTGCCGGATCGCGGCCCAGGTGGCGAGGTCGGCCAGGTCGGTCAGGTCGCCGATCCCCCAGGAATCCTCGGAGCGGACGCTGTACAGCTGGACGGCGTACCCCCAGGCCCGCTTGTCCCCCATCGACGCCGGGAACCCGAGGAAGCCCGGGCTCACGACCAACGTGCTCTCCGTGGGGCCGTCCGCGGTGTCGGCGTGCAGCCGGTGGTAGCCCAGCGGCAGATCCGCGGGCAGCTCGAAGGCGGCCTCCCCGGTCAGCCGGCCGTCGATCAGCCGGGGCGGCTCGAGGTGCTCGATCTGGGACAGGTCACGCCAGCCGCCCTCTTCCAGGCGCACGCCGACCTTGATCCACTCGCCTTCCGGAAGGTGCACCAGGACCCGATGGGTGCGTCCTTCGCGCACCACGACACAGGGCGGCAGCACCCGCGTCCACAGCCGGTTCCGCCAGCCCTCCAGGGCGGCGGCGGCGCGCGCCGGATCGGAGGCGTCGACGTCCATGCTGGCCAGGATTCCGACCAGGGTCTCGTCGTCGATCTCGGTCTGCCTGCCCTTCCAGTCCCAGAACTCGGTGGCGATGCCGAAGGCTGCCGCGAGTTCGTACAGAAGCGGGTTCGACAGAGCCATGCTGGGCGCCTTTGGTGTGAAGAGCAGGTAGAGCCGCAGAGAACGATACCGGCT
>CAZLWS010000001.1:18903-46768 GCA_964563205.1 uncultured Propionibacteriaceae bacterium
TGGGCGGCGAAGGCCTGCCGCCGGGCCAGGTCGAGGTGCCGGGCCAGCCGGCTCACCCGCGACAGCACCTGCATCGGCGAGACATCCAGCTCCGGGGATTCCGAACGCCAGGCAGCGACGATCGCGTCGACTTCATCCGCCATCACCCCTCCGATCTCTCGACATCAAACTAACACCGCTTGCGCTGCAGGATTGTGGTTGTGGTGGCCGGCGACCAGCCCGCGGACCTGCTTCGCTGCACCGTGGCTGTTCTGGGGCCGCTCGCGAGCGTGAGAACGACCATCCCGCAGCGAAGCGGACCGGCCGGCGTTGGAACCCCCTTCACAACGACTCCCCGGCTCACCAGGCCGCCATCTAGGATGAGATCCGGAAGGGAGCCCAAGTGACTGAGCAGCCGGGTACCGCGACGATCCTCGACGAACGCACCGAGGAGCGGACGGAGTACCGCCTCGACGAAGGCGACCACGAGCGGTTCTCGCACTACGTCGACAAGAACAAGCTGACCGAGGCCATGGTGATGGGCACCCCGGTGATCGCCCTATGCGGCAAGGTGTGGGTGCCCTCCCGCAACCCGGATCGCTACCCGGTCTGCCCCGAATGCAAGGAAATCTGGCAGTCCCTGCGACCGGGCGACCAAGGCTGATCCGAGGAGCGGCCCAGACTCCTCTACGATGACTCGGAGAAATCCCAGAGGAGAGAAATGTCCGAGCCCACCCCGAGCACCCCCGACAGCCCGCAGTTCCTGCCTCCCAATGAGCCCGCCAACCCTGCCGTTCAGCCGGGCCCGCCCGCTTCGCAGGGTTACCCGTCCGCGCCGGCCCCGCAGGGGTATCCGGCCGCCGGCCCCCAGCCCTACCCCGCTGCCCCGCAGCCGGGCGACCCCAGCGCCTCCGCCTACCGGCCGATCGACGTCCCGCCGCCGGTCGTCATCGAGAACGTCGGACGCGGCCTGCTCTTCAGCCTGCTCGCGATCGTCGCGGGCGGCGCGGCGGCCGTCGCGCTCTACCAGGCCGGCTACATCGCCTCGATCACCAGCCTGCTGATGGCCGGCGGCGCTGTGTGGCTCTACATCAAGGGCGCCGGCAGCCCGCCTCGCAAGGGCATTGTTCCGCTCGTCGCGATCATCGTGGCCGGCGTGATCGTCACGCTGTTCGCCATCCTGGCCTTCGCGCTGTACTCCGAGATCATGGCTGAGTACCCCGGCGCCCCCTCCGGCGATGTGTGGGGCCTGGTCATGGAGAACCTGTTCTACCCGCCGGTCTGGAGCGCCTTCGCCGGGGACGCGGCGATGTTCGTGGTGTTCGCCGCATTGGGCGCCTTCGGCACTCTCTTCCAGCTCGGACGCGCCGCCAAGCAGCAGGCTTAAGCGAGATTCCCGCTTTCGCGGGAATGACGGATAGGGGTGACGGCTGAGCTTCGTCATCCGCGTGCAGGCGGGGACCTCAGCAGCGCTGGCACTCAGCCTTCGGCAACTACTTCGATCCGCGGGTACTCCGGCTTCCACATGCGCTGGTAGATCTCGTCGACCGGGTCGGTGAACGGACGGGTCGCGTAGCCCTGGCGGACGGCGCACTCGGCCACCGCCCGCGCGACGGTGGCCGAGACCAGCCGCAGGTCGCTCATCGACGGCAGCAGCGAGGCGCCCGGCCGGTACTCGTTCGCCAGGCTCGCGAGGGCGTCGGCGGCCGCGGCGATCATCTCATCGCTGACCCGGCTGGCCCGCACCACCGACACCCCCAGGCCGAGGCCGGGGAAGATCAACGCGTTGTTCGCCTGCGCGATGGAGTGGTAGACGTCACCGTGCCGGACCGTGCCGAACGGGCTGCCGGTGGCGATCAGCGCGCGTCCGTCCGTCCAGTCGAGCAGGTCGGCGGGCAGCGCCTCGATCCGGCTGGTCGGGTTCGACAGCGGCATGATGATCGGACGGTCGCAGTGCGCGGCCATCGCCCGCACCACCTCTTCGGTGAAGGCGCCGGGCACCGCCGAGGAGCCGATCAGGACGGTCGGCTTGATCGCCTGCACCGCCTCCAGCAGCGTGATCCGTGCAGGGTCGGCCACCTCCCAGCCGTCCACCTCGGCCCGGCCGCGGGCGTAGGGGACCTGGAAGTCGCGCACTCCGGTGGAGTCGTCGACGATGAGGCCGCGGCTGTTGAAGGCGTAGAACCGGTCGTATCCCAGCTCGGCCGGCAGCCCGTCGCGTTCCATGGCCTCGCGGATGATGTCCGCGATCCCGACCCCCGCCGTCCCCGCTCCATAGATGAGCACCCGATGCTGGGGCAGCGGCGCCCCGGTATGCCGGACGGCGGCCAGCACTGCGGCCAGCACGACCGCGGCCGTCCCCTGGATGTCGTCGTTGAAGGTGCAGATGTCGTTCTTGTAGCGGTTGAGCAGACGGTGGGCGTTGCCGGCGCCGAAGTCCTCCCAGTGCAGCATGGCGTGCGGGAAGAGCTTGCCGACCGCGGCGACGAAGGCGTCCACGAACTGCTCGTAGCGCTCGCCCCGGACGCGGGCGTGGCGCTCGCCGAGGTAGACATCGCTGTGCAGCAGGCCGAGGTTGTCGGTGCCGACGTCCAGCACCACCGGGATCGCCCGGCGCGGGTGGATGCCCGCCGCCGCGGTGTAAAGCCCTAGCTTGCCGACCGCGATCTGCACCCCGCCGATGCCCTGGTCGCCGATGCCGAGGATGCCCTCGGAGTCGGTGGCGACCACCAGGTCGACGTCCTCGGCGTCCAGGCCGTAGTTGCGCAGCGACTGCTCGATCAGCTCCGGATGGTCGATCGAGAGGAAGACCGCGCGGGCGCCGTTGTACTCGTGGCTGAACCGCTCGATCGCCTCGCCGATCGTGGGGGTGTAGACGATCGGCATCATCTCTTCCAGGTGCTCGCTGAGCAGCCGGTAGAAGAGCACCTCGTTGCGGTCGCGCAGCTGCTGCAGCTGGATGAACTTGGCCAGCGGGGAGGGCGAGCGGCTGTACTGGGCGTAGAGCCGCCGCAGCTGCTCCTCGATGGTGGTGACCCGGTTCGGCAGCAGCCCCTGCAGCCCGAGCCGCTCCCGCTCCTCGAAGGTGAAGGCGGTACCGCGGTTCACCATCGGGTGAACCAGCAGCAGCCGGCCGCGGGCCTTGATGGTGAGCAGCACATCCCTCGTCGTCGTGTCCAGGTCGAAGTCCCGCTGCCTCATGTCCGTCCTCTCCCGCCAAGGTGTCCGAGCCTAGTATCCGAACCGCCGTTGTTGTCGTTGTGACAAGCCTCTGGACCCCGGGTCGGAACGCGACCGCCGATCTTGGTCGTCATTCGGGCTGAATTCGGCCTGACATCGACCACAGCGGCGGTCCGGCGCCGATCTGCCTTGGCCACCGCTCTGACAACGACCACAACGGCGGTCCGATTCGCCGCTGTCGCCGTAGGATGAGGCGCTATGGCGACCAAGACCCTGCTGGTGCTGCGGCACGCGAAATCGTCGTGGCGGACGCCCGACCTCGACATCCGCCGTCCGCTCGCCGAGCGCGGCATCCTGGACGCCCGCGTGGCGGGCGGAATCCTGGCCGGCTACGACCTCGACGTGGTGCTGTGCTCGTCGGCGACCCGGGCCCGGCAGACCTGGGAGAACGCGGTCGCCGGCGGAGCCGCCTGCGAGGACGTCCGCTACACCGAGGCGATCTACCACGCCTGGACCGACGAGCTGCTGGACGAGGTGCGCGAGCTGCCCGAGGACGCCCCGACCGCTCTGCTGATCGGCCACCAGCCCACGCTCAGCGACCTGGTGCTGAGCCTGGCGAAGCCGTCGGAGCTGCGGGACGCGGCCGGTGACCACTTCCCCACCTCTGCGCTGGCCGTCCTCGCCTACCGCGGAGCCTGGCGCACCCTGGGCGACGGCAAGGCCGAACTGAAGCGCTACGAGATCCCCCGCGCCTAGCCGCGCGCGCTGCGGGCGATCCTTCCGCCCCTATGACCGTTTTGTCGCGCCCGCTATCCGTCTATCTGTCATTCCCGCGAAGGCGGGAATCTCAGTCCGAGCCGGATCTCCGGCCGGAGATCCCCGCCTTCGCGGGGATGACCGAGAGTGACCGGAACGACCGGAGAGTGACGGGAACGGCGGGGAGCCGTCAGTACCGGTAGGTGTCCGGCTTGTAGGGGCCCTCGACCGGGACGCCGAGGTAGGCGGCCTGCTGCTCGGTCAGCGTGGTGAGCTTCACGCCGAGCGAATCCAGGTGCAGTCGGGCGACCTCCTCGTCCAGGTGCTTGGGGAGGGTGTAGACCGCGATCGGGTACTGCTCGGGCTTGGTGTAGAGCTCGATCTGGGCGAGCACCTGGTTGGTGAAGGAGTTGCTCATCACGAAGCTGGGGTGGCCGGTGGCGTTGCCCAGGTTCATCAGCCGGCCCTCGCTGAGCACGATGATCGTGCGGCCGTCCGGCATCGTCCACAGGTCGACCTGCGGCTTGATGTTGGTCTGCGTCACCCCGGGGAGGGCGGCGAGGCCGGCCAGGTCGAGCTCGTTGTCGAAGTGGCCGACGTTGCCGACGATCGCCTGGTGGCGCATCCGGGAGAGCTGGTCGGCGGTGATGACGTTCACGCAGCCGGTGGTGGCCAGGAAGATGTCCGCGCTGGCCAGGGCGTCCTCGACGGTGGTGACCTGGAAGCCGTCCATCGCGGCCTGCAGGGCGCAGATCGGGTCGACCTCGGCCACCAGCACCCGGGCGCCCTGCCCGGCCAGCGCCTCGGCGGCGCCCTTGCCGACGTCGCCGTAGCCGACGATCATCGCCACCTTGCCGCCGATCAGCACGTCGGTGCCGCGGTTGAGGCCGTCGATCACCGAGTGCCGGATGCCGTACTTGTTGTCGAACTTGCTCTTGGTGACCGAGTCGTTGACGTTGATCGCCGGGAACATCAGGCTGCCGGCCGCCGCCCGCTCGTAGAGCCGGTGGACGCCGGTGGTCGTCTCCTCGGTGACGCCGAGGACGGCCTCGGCCACCCGCCGCCAGTCGGTGGTGGAGGTGCGCAGCGTCTCCAGCACGATCCGGTACTCGGCCGAGTCACCCTCGGCGGCTTCCGGGACGGCCCCTGCCTTGCCGAACTCGACGCCCAGGTGGACGAGCAGGGTGGCGTCGCCGCCGTCGTCAAGGATCATGTTGGGCGGCTGGCCGTTGAAGTCGAACAGCTGCTCGGTGCACTGCCAGTACTCCTCCAGGGTCTCGCCCTTCCAGGCGAAGACCGGGACGCCGGCCGGCTCGTCGACCGTCCCCGCGCCGACTGCGATCGCCGCGGCCGCGTGATCCTGGGTGGAGAAGATGTTGCAGGAGGCCCAGCGGACCTGCGCCCCGAGCGCCACCAGGGTCTCGATCAGCACAGCGGTCTGGATCGTCATGTGCAGCGATCCCGCGATCCGGGCCCCCGCGAGCGGCTTGGCTTCGCCGAAGCGGGCCCGCATGGCCATCAGCCCGGGCATCTCGTGCTCGGCAAGGGTGATCTCCGTGCGGCCGAAGTCGGCCAGGTTCAGGTCAGCGACGCGATACTCCACAACGGGTGAGCCTACCGGCACATCACCGCGGAACTCGACGGAGCCGGGGACGGGTCCAAACTCCGTCCCGCCGAACCCATCGAAAGCGACCTGGCGTCGCGACTATTCGCCTTCTGGGACGAGTGGCCGAACAACTTCAGCATGAGATCGGGCGGGGGCGGGCGAGGTCGAGTCGGGGGTCTCAGATGGGTGCTGCGGTGTCGATGTCGGGCTCCAGGTAGAGCGCGGTGACCTGGGGTTCGACGGAACGGATCGCCACCTCGGCGGCGTTGATCACCTCGGCGACATGGGCAGCCGAGTCGGTCGGCTCGACGGCGATCTTGGCGGCTACCAGCACCTCCTCGGGCCCAAGGTGCAGGGTCTTGAGGTGGATGACGCGGTTGACCCCCTCGGTGGCGGCGAGCGCCTCGCGGATCCGTCCGACCGCTTCGGGCGAGGCGGACTCGCCGAGCAGCAGGCTCTTGGTCTCGATGGCCAGGGTGACCGCGACAGCGATCAGCAGCAGGCCGATCAGCGCGGTGCCCGCCACGTCCCAGACGCCGTTGTGGGTGATGATCGTCATGCCGACGCCCATGAGGGCGAAGACTAGGCCGAGCAGCGCGGCGGCGTCCTCCAGCAGGACGACGGGCAGCTCGGGCGACTTGGCGGTGCGGATGAACCGGCCCCAGCTCTGCTTGCCCTTGGCTGGGATCGACTCGTGGATCGCGGTGCGGAAGGAGAGGCTCTCGGCGACGATCGCCGCCAGCAGCACCACCACCGGCACCCACCACCAGCCGCCTTCGAGCAGCTCGTTGGGGTGGCCTTCGAGGATCTCCTCGTACTTGTGGAAGGCCTCGTAGAGGGCGAACAGCCCGCCCAGGCTGAACAGGATGATCGAGACCAGGAAGGCGCTGATGTAGCGCTCCCGTCCGTAGCCGAAGGGGTGCTCCTCGGTCGCGGCCCGCTTCGCCTGGCGTCCGCCCCACAGCAGCAGCGCCTGGTTGCCGGTGTCCGCCACCGAGTGCACCGCCTCGGCCAGCATGGACGAGGCGCCGGTCAGCGCCCACGCCCCGAACTTCGTCAACGCGATGAAACCGTTGGCCGCCATTGCCGCGACCACCGCGCGGGTGCCTCCATGTGAACTCACGGCGGAGATTCTGCCAGCCAGGCGGGCCGGTGCAGCAGAGGCTCGACCCGTTCTGGCGCCGATGCCTTCCACAAGCTGTGGCCGAAGCCCCGATGTCGGAGATTCCGCCACACCTTGCGGGAGGGATGGAGGAGGAGGGGTCAGGCGTCCAGACGGCCGAGGCCAATGCGCAGGTACGCGGCGGCGAACAAGCCCTGCTGCAGGACGGCGGCGTAGCGCTCGACCTCGCTGCCGTGCTCGTGGGCGATGCGCCACACCGTCACCTCGCGCAGCGCGGCCAGGCGTTCCAGCCGGACGCGCTCCTCGGCGGCGGCCTCGTCGTCCAGGCCGTCGTCGATCAGCACCAGCGCGGGACGCAGCTCGGGCGCCTGCTCGAAGGGGTCGGCGAACGGGTCGCGGGGCGCGGCGGCGTCCACCAGGGGCTCCAGCGCTCCGGCGTCGGCGGAGAGCACCACTCGTCCGGACGCGGCGCGCAGCGCCTCGGAGATCCGGCGGCTGGCGCGCGCGGCGAGGATCGACCCGCCCCAGACCAGCGGCTGGGCGTCGGCCAGGGCCAGCGCGGCCGCCTTGGCCGGGTTCGCGGTGACGTCCAAGGCGTAGGACGAGCGTTCCGCCACCTGGTCCATCACGGCGGCGAGCTGGTCGACGTCAACCGCCGGGCCCAGGCCCAGCCGGTGCAGCGCCGCCAGGGTGACGATGGCGGCGGCGAACGGGTCCTGGGCGCTGGTCGGCAGCAGCGTCGTCGCCGACGAGGCCGACTGCCGGGCCAGCGGCGAATCCGGCGGGCAGGCGACCACCAGCCGCGCGCCGCGCCGCACCGCCTCGTAGGCGGCCGCGCAGGATTCCCTGCTCCCCCAGCCCATCACCACCACGACGTCCAGCGGCCCCACCCAGCCGGGCAGCCCGAGCCGCGGCCAGGCCAGGAAGGGGACCGGGCAGATCGGCTCGAGCACGGCGCGCAGCAGCCGGGCCTCGGGGCCGAAGGCGATCACCGCGCGCGGGCGTCCCTCGCCTTCCAGAGCGACCAGCGCATCGGCGACCAGGGCGGCCTCGCGCCGCACCCGCGCCCCGGCCTCGGCCAGCGGACGCAAGACCGGATCGGCCAGCCGCAGCTGCTCGGGGTCGGCCAGCCGGGAGTCGTCGAATTCCATCACTGGACGGCGGGGCGGCGGGCCTCGTCCACCAGCAGCACCGGGATGCCGTCGCGCACCGGATAGGCCAGCGCGCACTCGGCGGAGGTGCACAGCAGCTCAGAGGCCTCATAGTCCCAGGCCAGCTTGGTGTGGCAGGAGGGGCACACCAGGATCTCCAGCACGTCGGCGGGCAGCTCGGTCATGATTCTCCTCGGATGATCGCCAGGGCCTGATCGCGCAGCCTGGTCATGGTGGATTCCTCGCGGGCCTCGACGTTGAGCCGCAGCAGCGGCTCGGTGTTGGACGCCCGGACGCTCAGCTTCCAGTCGTCGCCGCGGACGAGCAGGCCGTCCGTCCAGTCGATCGGGTACGCCTCGAAGGCGTCCGCCACCGCTGCCATCGAATCGGCGGTGCTCGCGACCGTGCTGTTGATCTCGCCCGAAGCCGGGTAGACGGGCACCGTCGCGGCCAGCGCGGAGGCGGTCTGGTCGCCCCGCCCGACCAGGGCCAGGACGTGCAGCGCCGCCAGCATGCCGGTGTCGGCGCCCCAGAAGTCGCGGAAGTAGTAGTGGCCGGAGTGCTCGCCGCCGAAGATCGCGTGGTGCTGGGCCATCAGGGCCTTCAGCTTGGTGTGGCCCACCGGGCCGACGATCACCTCGCCGCCGGCCTCGGCGATCGCTTCGGCCACCGCGGACGGGGTCACCGTGTTGATCACGATCGCGGCCCCGGGCTCGCGGACCAGCGCTGAGCGGGCGATCAGAGCGGTGACCACCGAGGCGTCGATCACCGCGCCCTGCTCGTCGATGATGAAGCAGCGGTCGGCGTCCCCGTCGAAGACCAGGGCCAGGTCGGCGCCCTGCTCGACCACCGTCCGCTGGGCGTCCACCAGGTTCGCCGGGTCGAGCGGGTTGGGCGGATGGTTGGGGAAGCTGCCGTCCAGGTCGAGGTAGAGCCCGACCAGGTCGAGGCCGAGGGGACCCAGCACCGCGGGCGTGACGTGCCCGGCCATGCCGTTGCCGGCGTCCACCACCACCTTCAGCGGACGCAGCCCCTGCAGGTCGACCAGGGAGTGCAGGTAGGCGGCGTAGTCGGCGAGCAGGTCCTGCTCGCGCAGGGCGCCGGGGACGAGGGCGTCCGGCAGGTCGACCCCGCTCAGCTCCCGAATCCGCGTCATCAGCTCAGAGCTGATCGGGGCCGCGTGCGGAAGGCAGAACTTGACCCCGTTGTAGGCGGCCGGGTTGTGCGAGGCGGTGAACTGGACGGCCGGCAGGCCGGTCGCCCCCGAGGCGTACCAGACCTGGTCGGTGCTGGCCAGGCCGATGTCGACCACGCTCGCGCCGAGCCGCATGGCGCCTTCGGCGAAGGCCCGGCTGAGCTCGAACCCGCCGTCGCGCATGTCGCGGCCGAGCAGGAACTCGCGTCCGTCCAGTTCGAAGGCGGCGGCGAAGGCCGCTCCCAGGGCGCGGGCGCCGTCGGCGTCCCATTCCGGGTGGTCGCCGGCGACCAGCCCGCGAATGTCGTTGGCCTTGAAGACTTGCGGTTGAAGCATGGGGGTAAGCGTAGTGGTCGGGCCCGGCGCGGATCAGTCCAGGTCGGCGACCACGGCGAGGTGGCCGCGGCGGCGGGCGAGCTGCGGCGCCGGCTCGGTCTCGGCGCCCAGGCCCACCCGGCGGACGGCCTCGGCCAGCGCCATCAGGTCGTCGGCCAGCGGGCGCGGGGCGTCCGGATCCTGCGGGAGGTGGATGACCTCCCAGCCCCGGGGAACGCCCAGGTTGGCCGAATGCGCCTTGCACAGGTCGTAGCAGCCCGGCTCGGCGCGCAATGCCAGCGGGCCCACGACCGCGGTGGAATCGGCGTACACATAGGTGAGGGTCGCCACCGCCGGCTGTGAGCAGGTCGAGCGCGAGCAGCGTCGGTTGGTCACGGGCACACGGTACTCGCGCTTGCCCACGGAGCGCCGCACCCCACGCCCTGGTGTCGCACTTACCCCCGACCCGTCCCCCCATCCATCGAGGGCCTCCCTTGCCGTCGAGGGCCTGTGCCCAGGGGGAGGCGGTCGACGCCAACGGAGGCTGTCGATGCGGGGAAGGCAGGCGTTCGGCACGGAGGGTCTAGGGTGGGCCGGGTGAGGAGCAGGGATCGTCATGGCCGCGGGATGCGGGGCGTGCTGGCGGCGCCCAACCCGCTGACCGGCGCTCCCATGCCGATCCCCTATCGCGGCGCGGGGGTGGGGTTCTTCGCCGACTGCCTGCGTGCCTCACTGGCTCGGATCGCGGGCACCTGCCCGCGGGCGCTGAGCGGTGTCGACGTCGGCTTCGAGGACGTCCCGACGCTCACCGACGCGTGGTACGACAGCGTCCCGCTGGCCGCCGCAGTCTCCGCCCGGCCGGGCAGCCGCGCCCAGGTGGTGCTGTACCGCCGTCCGATCGAGCACCGGACGACCGGGCGCCGCGAGCTCGCCCGGCTGGTCCACCGGACCATCGTCGAGCAGCTTTCGGCCCTCACCGGAATTCCCGCCACCGACATCGACCCGGAGGCCGACGAGCCCGAGTGAGGAGATCCCCGCCTTCGCGGGGATGACGGAGACGGGTGCGGCTGGGCTGCCGCTCGGCGCCGACGGCCGGTGCGACCGTCAGCGGGCGGCCTGGGGGTCGAAGACCACGGGCGGGATCTCGATCGCCGCGCTGCGGGGGGTGAGCAGCGGCACGAGCGCCAGGCTGTCGACGCCGCCGAGGCGTTCGGTCACCTGAAGGGCGCCGCGGACCGGCGAACCGGGGGCGGCCACTCGCACCCAGGGGGTCTTCGCGGCGGGCACCGGCACCGCCAAGGTGCTGCCGGCCGGCACCAGCCGGGTGGTGGAGTCACCGTCTCCGCCGAGCTCGGTTCCGACGGTCACCGTCACCTCGGAATCCTGGTCGGACGGGTTGGCGAGCAGCAGCGTCACCGCCGCCCTGGCGCCCGCGGGCGCCGGCCACACCCCGCCGGAGTCGATCGCGGGCAGCGCGGCAGCCCAGGCCGGATCCTGGGTGGCCGGATCGGCGGACGAGGCCTGCCGCACCGCGCCGACGATCGGCTGCGGCGAGCTGACCCTGATCCCCGCGACCTGCCCGGCCAGGCCAGGGCTGAGTTCGACGCTGCGGGTGGCGCCGGCCGGGAGGTCCAGGTTCTCGGCACCGGGCAGCACCGATCGTCCGGTTTCGCCGAGCAGTTCCACCGCGACGCTCGCCGACCGGTCGCCGGGGTTGGTGAGCACCAGTTCCCGGACGCCCGCGCCGCTGACGATTCCGGGCAGCACCAGTTCGGTGGCCGGGGCGGCGGTGGGCGGGATCCAGTCGGCGCCCAGCGGGGTCGTGCCCTGCCAGAGCCGCTGCCGCAGCGTGGCGGCGACCCGTCCGGCCGAGCTCTCGACCAGCACCGACGCCGCGCCAGGGAGTTCGGCCATCACGCTGAGCGGGACGCTGCGTGCGCTGTGCGCCTCCACCACGATGCCGCGCGAGCCGGGGGCGTTGATCCGTCCGTCGGGGCCGAAGATCGTGATGTCCACCGCGGCGTCGACGGTGTCGGGGTTCGCCAGCACGAGGTCGGCCTGGGCGTCGGCGTTCAGCAGGACGCCGGAGAACCAGCGCTGCGTGGCCGCGCTCTCGCAGGCGGCGGCAGAGAGCCCGCGGTCCGGTCCGGAACTGCTGCGGGTGAGGCTCACCGCGCCCATGCCGGCGGCCGATTCGGCGGTGACCAGCACGGGCTCAGTGCGATCGGTGAGCACGCTGACGCCCGTCTCGTCGTTGCGCCGGTCGGGCTCGGCGAGCGAGGCGGTGGTGACCGTGCCGGCCTGGCTGGTGACCGCCACTCGCACCGAGGCGGTGGCGCTTTCGAAGGCCGGGCAGACGGCCGTGAGATAGACCGGGATCGGCTCGGGGGCGGCCTCGGGCATGGGGGCGGCCGGCCACACGGTCGAGGTCAGCGCGGCCGCGGCGGCGACCGCGAGGGCGGTCGCTCCGGGGATGATCCACTTCATCGGGCGCCTCCGGCTGCTCGGCGCGGTCCGGCGGCCACGGGTTCGGGGGCGGCGGCGCTCCGGCGCGGGGCGGCCGGTTCGCGACGCTTCCGGATGCCCGGCGCGGCGAGCAGGGCCAGCGCGGCCAGGCCGCCCAGCTGCAGCCAGGCCCAGTCGGCGTTTCGCGGCAACGAGATGTGGAGCGATCCGGGGCTGGTGACCGGCAGGCGCATGCCGGGCGGGTTGGCCGTCGACTCCAGCGACTGTCCGTCCACGGTGACCTGCCAGGCGGGGTCGGCCGGCTCGGCCAGCTCCAGGGTTCCGGCCGTCGCCAGCACGCTGCCGTCCCCGACCGGCTCGCGGCCGGTCGCGGTCACCAGCACGGCGCGCGCGGAATCCGGGACGGGCCACACGGTGGTGTCGCCGTCGGAGGTGCCGACCCCGAGCCCCGGGGTGTTGCTGATCGCCAGCCGGTGGTCGGCCGCGCCCCCGCGCAACCAGACGTAGGAGACGCCGAGCCGGCGCAGGTCGCCGAGCAGCCCGTCGTCGCCGGAGCCGCCGGCGAGCCGGCGGGCGACCGACTCAGCCAGCTCCCGGCCCTGCCGGTCACCGGAGAAGACCAGGCCGCGTCCGGCGTCGCCGAACCGCGGCTGATCGCCGTCGAGCAGCGTCCAGCCGACCTGGTCGTCGGTGAAGTCGAGGGCGAGGGTGCGTCCGGGGGTGTCGGAGAGCTGGGCGTTGCGGACGAACGGCGGCAGCGCCGTCACCGGGGCGCGGTGCAGCCCGGCCTCGCCGGCCAGCACCCACCAGCTGGCCGAGACCACGGCGACCACCAGGGCCAGGCCGGCCAACGCCAGGGTGGCGAAGTGCCGCAGCCCAAGGTTGGCGCCGCGGAGCTCGTCGCCGATGCCGTCCAGCCCCCAGGCGCCGGCCAGCACCAACGCGCCGATCGCGGCCACCTGCCACTCCAGGGCGTCCGGGCGCACCCAGTCCCCCGGCGGAACCCAGACCAGCAGCCGGGTCAGCGCGAGGACGGCGATCGTGGCGACGCCGGCTGCGACCAGCGCTCCGGCCGCGGCGCCGCGGCGGCGGAGCGCGCCAGCCCCCGCGATCAGCCACAGGCCGCCGAAGATCAGGATCGACAGCCACAACGGCGGCGGAGTCCCGACGCCGCGTCCGAGCAGCAGCTGCCAGGGCGCGGCCGGATCGAGGCCGGCCAGGGTGGGTTCGATGCCGGTGAGCAGCCGTCCAGGGTGGGTGAGCAGGGTGTTGCCCCAGGGCCCGGCCAGCGGCAGCAGCGGGACGGCGACCACCAGCAGGGCCTGCGCCCAGGCCCGCGGCCGACGGATCGCGACGGCGGCCATGGCGGCCAGCAGCGCCACCCAGGCGAGCGGGGCCACGGCGACCAACAGCAGCGCCCAGAGCCCGGCGGCGGCGGCGCGACGCCAGCGCGGGGCGTCCTCGGCCAGCCAGGCCCGCAGGCCGTAACCGAAGACCGGCAGCAGGACCGTCCAGGCCGCGACGCCCACCGCGCCCACGTTGAGGGCCCCGGTCAGCACCGGCGCCAGCGCGTAGCCGAAGGCGCCGAGGGCGGCCATGGTCGCGCTGGCCAGCCCTTGCCGCAGGAAGCGGAAGGCGGCCAGCCAGGCCAGCGGGACGCAGCCCAGCAGCAGGATGCCGACCAGCCATTCCGGCTGCCCGCCGGTGACGAAGGAGGCCAGGCCGGCGAGGCCGGTCCAGGCCGGGCCGGCGCTCCCGGCGACGCCCGGGACGGGGTCGAGGTAGCTGTGCAGCAGGTCGAGCCAGCCGGCGGGCGCCGGGAGCAGCCGCTCGGCGGAGAGCACGCCCTCGCCGAAGGCCGAGCGTCCGGCCACGACGGCCAGGCCGGCGGTCACCAGCGCCCCGACCAACAGCACCGGCGGCCGGGTCTCGGTGCGGCCCTGGGCGGCGAAGTCGTCGCCGGTGAGTTCGTCCAGGCTGACCGACGGACCCGGGCCGGAGAAGGTTCCGGCCCACTCGGCGATCCGCTCGCCGACCGCCTCGAACAGGCCGAGGGTCCCCGATCCGGGACGCGGTCGCAGCTGCCGGACGCGGGCGCGGGCCTCCGGGGTCGAACGGACGGCGCGGACTCCCGCGGTGACCGATCGCCGCAGCTTCCCGCCGGTCAGCCAGCGCCACAGGCCGGTGACCTCGGCGAGCGCCTGCTCGCCGTCCTTGCCCAGCAGGTAGCCGAGGGCGGCCAGCAGGCTGGTGAGCACGAGCCAGGGCCGGCTCAGCCAGCGGGCCGCGGGGCTGCGGTGAGCGTCGACCAGGGTGAGGCCGGCGGCGCGGGCGTCCGCTGGGTCGGGTGGCTCGGCGTGGGTGATGACCTGGGCGGCGGGCTCGACCGCTGCTTCGTGGCCGGCCAGTCGCGCCCGCCAGCAGAACTCGGCGCCCCGGTGGCTCTCGGGCAGGTCGCGGTTGAAGCCGTTCAGCGCCCGCCAGACGTCGCCGCGCACCAGCATGCCGGTGGCGTCGGTCGCGAGAGCGTCGGTGGTCTCCAGCTGCCCCTGGTACAGCTCGCCGGGCGCGACCAGACCCTGGAGGCGTCCGGTGGCGGTGACCGTCTGGCCGAGCTGGCGGACGATCGTGCCGGGGCCGCGGCGGCGCGGCTCGACCAGCAGCGGGCCGACCAGGTCGAGTTCCGGACGGCGTCCCAGGGTGACCAGCAGGGCGCGCAGAGCGTCCGGGACCGGTTCGCTGTCGGCGGGCAGGATCCAGAGCCACTCCCCTGCCTGATCGCCTTTGGCGTCTCGGGTCACGACCGCGTCGGGGGTCAGCTCGCCGGCGTCGATCGCGGCCCGGCAGCGTGCGGCGTCCGTCCCGGGTCGCGGCTCGACGATCGCGGTGACCTCGACGTCGGGCCAGTCCGGGCCGTCGGCGGAGCCGCGGGCATGCAGCCAAGCCCACGGGTCGTCGTCGTGAGGCAGGTCGGTCAACGTGGGTTCTTCCGGGTCAGAGGCGCGAACAGCGCACCCAAGCGTACTGCCTGGCTCCTCAGGTTTTTCTCAGCCGCCGACTGCGTCGTCAGCGGGGAAAGCGGGGATCGACTAGATCGCCTGCTTCTTGAGGCGGCGGCGCTCGCGCTCGCTCAGGCCGCCCCAGATGCCGAACCGCTCGTCGTTGCCGAGCGCGTACTCCAGACACTCGCTGCGGACCTCGCAGGACTGGCAGACCTTCTTGGCCTCGCGGGTCGACCCGCCCTTCTCGGGGAAGAAGGCCTCGGGGTCGGTCTGTGCGCACAGCGCCCGCTCCTGCCAGCCGAGCGCGCCCTCGTCGTCTTCGCTGACGATCAGAAACAGCTCGCCCATCTGCCCTCCTCGACCCATGCGTCAACACGAACTACTTGGAGAGAATTACATGCCTGTCATTCCCAGGAAGTCAACCCCAGTGCATTACCATGCCCGGTCCTTGGGCATTCTGCTTGCGGATCACGACGCGCCGGGCGGTCTCCAGTCGTGCTCGGCGCGGGGGGTGGCGTCAGGCTCGTCGCCCGAGGACGGATCGAGAAAGCGGGCGCCGGGAGCGCCGGACGCGGCCTCGTCCGCCGTCCGCCAGACTGCTCCGGCGGCTTCGGCGGGCTTCCAGACCGTGGGCTGTTCGTCCTCGGGCTCCGGCTCGTCCGCTGCCGCGTCGCCGGCTTCCAGGGCGAGTTCGTCCTCGTCCTGCTCCTCGTCGTCCGGGGCGTCGTCCTGCGGCCGGCGGGCCAGCGCCCACAGCGCGACCGTCGCCACGACCCCCGCCCCGGTGTACACCAGCGGGTAGAGCAGGCTCGAGACCGTCCACCAGTCCCACCGAAGGGAGATGCCCGCGCCCCTGGCGGGCCAGTCGAGGAAGGAGATGACGGCCGCGATCCAGGGCGCCGCCACGACGAGCGTCGCGAGCCAGGCGGCAGCCAGGGCGACGGTTCGCGCCCGTGCGGTCGCGGGGGCGAGCGCGCAGCCCCAGACCGCGAGAGTCAGGCCGAACAGGAGCGCATAGTCGACGGTCTGGGCGGAGAGGAGGTAGCTGATCACGGTCCCTCCGTCGACCTCGCCGTTGTCGAGGACCATGAAGTCGCCGTACAAGAGCATCTGCAGCACGACGAGCACCAGTTCCAGTGCCGTCAGCGCCACCATCGCCCACGCCAGGGGCTCGCGCATCCGCTTCAGAGTCTCCACCAGGCCTCCTCGCGATCACACTATCCCCGCGCGGCGCCCGGCTCGGCCGGGCCGGTGCCGTTTCTGCCAGATAGAGGCTCTGCGCGACGCATTTGTCGCGGCGATGCCGTATGTGGCAGAAAGTGGACTGGCCGTCAGGCGAAGCGCGGGCCCGCCTGGGCGGTGACCTCGGCCACGAGCTCTTTGACCCGCTCGGCCTGCTCGAGCGGGACCACCAGGGTGGCGGTCTCGGTGCGCACGACTACCAGGCCGGTCACGCCGATCAAGCCGATCAGGCCGTCGGGGTCGGCGTTGACCACGACGTTGCCGGAGGAGTCGAGGCTCACCGCCAGGCCGGAGACGGCGTTGCCGGCGTCGTCTTGGGTGAGCACTTCGGCGAGGCTGGCGTAGCCGCCGACGTCCTTCCAGTCGACGGCGAGGCCCACCGACACCACGTGGGCGGTGCCCTGACCGTGCGAGACCGGCTCCATGATCGCGTAGTCGACCGAGGTCTTGAACAGGGCGGGGAAGATTTCCTCCAGCCGCTCGGGCTCGGCGGCCAGCGTGGTGACGCCCTCGTGGTTGGCGGGCAGCAGCAGCCGCAGCTGCTCCAGGACGATCGCCGCTCGCCAGACGAACATGCCGGCGTTCCACCAGTACTCGCCAGAGGCGAGGTAGGCCTCGGCGACCTCGCGCGGCGGCTTCTCGGCGAACTCCTGGATGGCGTAGGCCCCCGCGTGGCCGGGCAGCTCGTCACCGCGGTGCAGGTAGCCGTAGCCGGTGTGCGGCGAGGTCGGAACCACCCCCAGCGTCACCAGCGCGGCCGGGTCGGCCTCGGCGATGGCGAACGCCTGCCCCAGGGTCGCGACGAACTCCGCCACCGGCTCGATCACGTGGTCGGCGGTCACCTGGGCGATCACCGCCGACGGGTCGCGCCGATGCAGCACGGCCGCCGCCCAGGCGACGGCGTTGAGCGAGTCGCGTCCGACCGGCTCGCCGAGGATGTTCTCCGCCGGAAGTTCGGGCAGCTGCGCGGCTACCTGGTCGGCGTAGGCCGCCCCGGTGACCACGACGATCTGCTCGGCTGGCACCGAGGCGAGCGACCGCTCGAAGGCCAGCCGCAGCAGGCTGCGTCCGTCCATCAGCGGGAGGAGCTGCTTCGGGGTGCCCTGCCGCGACAGCGGCCACAACCGGGTGCCGGATCCCCCGGCCATGATGACGACGTAACGCATGGCCCGACGCTACCGGAATCCCGCGAGGCCGGCCTTACCCGGATCCAGGCTTACGATGGGCCCATGCCCTCGCCTGTGTCCATCGTCGAAGTGCTGGCCGACCGCGTCCGCCGCGACGGCAGCCGACCACTGCTGACCTACTACCACCCCGCCAAGGGTGAGCGGCTCGAGTTCAGTGCGAAGTCGTTCGCGAACTGGGTGGACAAGACCGCCAACTTGATCTCGGAACACGTCGACGACGGGGTGTTCGTGGCCGGCCCGCTCTCGGTGCAGCATCCCAGCCACTGGATGAGCCTGATCTGGCCGCTGGCCACCTGGCAGTGCGCGCTGTACTACTCCGCAATCGAGACGCCGCCGGTGCCCGAGGAATGCGACCTCATCGTGACCGGACCCCAGAACCCCCGGCCGGAGCCGCCCGGGGTCACCTTCGCCTGCTCGCTGCACCCGCTCGCGCTGGGCCTGACCGGGCTGCCGGACGGCGTGCTCGACTACACCACGGAAGCACTCGCCCAACCCGACCTGCACTTCCAGAACCCCATCAAGTACCACGACGGGGCCTGGTTCGACGCCGACGGCGGGGTCAGCCTCGGCGAATGGCTGGAGCTTCCGCCGCAGCCGGGCCGCGTCCTAGTGCGGCCCATGCAGCCGCGACTGGTGCTCAGCGAGGCGATCGCGCGCCCGGTGCTGGGCGGCGGCTCGGCGGTGATCGTGGACGGTCCGGTCACCGAGGAGGAACTGGCCCGGATCATCGTGACCGAGCGCATCGACGCCGAAGTTACCGACCCCGCGGATCCCGGCCAGACTGAACCCCCGCCGACCAAGACCGGGTGGCTCGGTCGCATCCTCGGAGGTGGACGATGAGCGCCCTCTCCCGTCGGCAGCTGATCGTCCGTGGCTCGGCGCTGGCGATGGGTTCCGCCGCGCTGCTGGCCGGATGCGGCGGACCGTCCATCCCGACCCCGACCGTCTCCCCCACCGGCACGATCCGCGCCCAGCTGGACGAGGCGATCACCACCATCGCAAACGGCTCGGACAAGCTCGGGGTGGCGATCACCGACCTGCGCAACGGGGCGGTCTACGGGTACAACCCCGACTACGCCAGCCAGAGCGCGTCCATGGCCAAGCCGATGATCGTGCTGATGGCGCAGCGCCGGGCACGGGCCACCGGCGTCCCGCTGACCGCCGAGCAGCTCGATCAGGCCACCAAGGCGATCACTCAGTCCGACAACGACGCCGCCGACGCGCTGTGGGCGTTCGGGGGCGCCGCTCCCGCCTATGACGAACTGGCCGGCGAGCTGGGGATGGCGGAAACCCATGCCGACGAGGCCCGCTCCGAAAGCTGGAGCTGGACGTGGACCACCCCGGCCGACCAGGCGCTGCTGGTGCAGCGGCTGACCGAAGGCTCCCCCGCCCTCGCCGACGAGGATCGCGAGCAGCTGTGGGGGCTGATGGGACAGGTCATCGACGAGCACTCCTGGGGGGTGGGCGCCCCCCGCTCCGAGACGGTCAAGGCGCACCTGAAGAACGGCTGGGTGAAGTTCGAATCCAGCGACGGGCTGTGGGCGGTCAACTCGATGGGGCAGGTGGAGGGCGACGGCCGCAGCTACCGGATCGCCATGATGACCCGCACCGCCGATTTCGACACCGGCCGGGAGACCCTGGACGCGATCGGCCGCTGGGTCTTCGACATCCTGGGCTCCGGCCCGATCGAGCCGAGCTGATGCCCCACCTGGAGGTCAACGGCGTCAGCTACACCCTGCCGGACGGGCGTCCGCTGCTGAACGACGTCTCGTTCCGGGTCGGGGACGGCGCCCGGGTGGCGCTGATCGGGCCGAACGGGACCGGCAAGACCACGCTGTTGCGGATCATCTCCGGCGAGCTTGCCGCCGAAGACGGTTCGGTGTCGGGCTCCGGCCGGCTGGCGGTGATGAGCCAGTTCATCGGCAAGCTGCGCGACTCCCAGACCGTCCGCGATCTGCTGGCGTCGGTCGCGCCCGAGCGGGTGCGGACGGCCGTCCGCGCACTGGACGCCGCGGAACTGGCGATGATGGAGGCCGACGACGAACCCGCCCAGCTGGCCTACGCCCAGGCGCTGGCCGACTTCGGCGACGCAGACGGCTACGAGTACGAGTCGACGGTCTGGGACGCCGTCACCACCGCGGCGCTCGGCGTCCCGTTCCAGCGGGCGCAGTATCGGGAGGTGAACACGCTCAGCGGCGGCGAGCAGAAGCGCTTGGTGCTGGAGGCCCTGCTCACCGGCCCAGAGGAAGTGCTGGCGCTGGACGAGCCCGACAACTACCTCGACGTGCCGGCCAAACTCTGGCTGGAGCGCCGACTCGTCGAGTCGGGCAAGACGGTGCTGCTGATCAGCCACGACCGCGAGCTGCTGAGCAGCGTCCCGACCGCAATCGTCACCCTGGAGCCCGGCCCGGCCGGCGCCACCGCCTGGACCCACCCCGGCGACTATCGCACCTGGGGCGAGGCGCGCGAGGCGCGCAATGCCCGGCTCGAGGAACTCCGCCGCCGCTGGGACGAGGAGCACGCCAAGCTCAAGGCCCTGGTGCTGATGTACAAGCAGAAGGCCGCCTACAACGACGGCCTCGCCTCCCGCTATCAGGCCGCCCAGACCCGGCTGGCCAAGTTCGAGGCCGCCGGACCGCCCGAGCAGGTGGTCACCCAGCACCAGGTGCGGATGCGCCTGCGCGGCGGCCAGACCGCCCGCCGCGCGGTGGTGTGCGAGCGGCTGGAGCTGCGGACGCCGACCGACGACCGCCTGATGGCCCCCTTCGACCTCGAGGTGTGGTTCGGCGAGCGGGTGGCCGTCCTGGGCTCGAACGGCTCGGGCAAGTCGCACTTCCTGCGGCTGCTGGCCGCCGGCGGCTCCCGTCCGGACACAGAGCACGAGCCGGTCGGCGACGTCGCGGCCGAGCCCGTCGTCCACGACGGAATGGCCAGACTCGGCAGCCGCGTCCGTCCGGGCTGGTTCGCTCAGACCCACCAGCACCCGCAACTGGCCGGACGCACCCTGCTGGAGATCCTGCATCGCGGCGACGCCCACCGCTCCGGGATGGGACGCGAGGAGGCCTCCCGCGCGCTGGACCGTTACGGCCTGGTGTACGCGGCGGAGCAGACCTATGACACCTTGTCAGGCGGCCAGCAGGCCAGGCTGCAGATCCTGCTGCTGGAGCTCTCCGGCGCCACTCTGCTGCTGCTCGACGAACCCACCGACAACCTCGACCTCCACTCGGCCGAGGCCTTGGAGGAAGCTCTCGTCGCCTTCGAGGGGACCGTGATCGCCGTCACCCATGACCGCTGGTTCGCCCGCTCCTTCGACCGCTTCCTGGTCTTCGGCGCCGACGGCCGAGTCACCGAGCACGACGAACCGGTCTGGGACGAGGCCCGCGTCCGCCGCCTTCGCTGACCACGAGTCCCGCCTCTTCCACCAGTCCTGCATCGCGCCACGCACTGGCTCGACCACTGCCTGCGAACACGGAACACTCAGGGCCGGGCCGCGACGATCACGCAACGGCGTCCAGCGGGGCCGTGCAGTCGGCGCCGGAACGTGGGACGGCGGCGAAACCCACCGACGTCCATTCTGCGAAGACGCAGCGGACGGCGAAGTAGATGTTCCAGGTGTAGCGGGTCCGGGCCACGCCGTCGGTATTCCGGGTGGTCATCGTCGGGGCGCCCAACTCGTCGTAGACCACGTACAGCTTGTCGTTCCACGCGCCCTCGCTGTTGGCCTCATAGTCAGCCAGGTTCGTGCCGGCGAAGAGGTGCTCCAGCTTCTCGACCGCGGCCGCCTGCCTGGTGGAGGCTGCCCACGTGGGCGCGCCGACCAGGACGGCCAGACCCAGCCCGATGCTGAGGACGACGCGCGCCACGCGGCCCGGGCCGATGTCACGCCGCCGGAGCCCGTCTGCAATCAGCAGGACGACGGCGCCGGCGCCGGCGCCGATCAGCGCGCCGGAAGTGTTGGCGACCAGGTCCATCAGGTCGTTCGCCCCGACGCCGACGAGGGGCTGGACGACCTCGATCACCAGCGACAGCAGCAGGGCGGCGCCGGCCGTCCGCCAGGGAGCTCGCCAGAGCAGGGTCGCGAACAACGCGAGCGGGACGAACAGCACAACGTTGAGCCAGACCTCGGTGCTCACTCGTCCGGCGAGCACCTTCGCCAGGCCCCACTCGGCCAGACAGTCCGGGCAGGCGGCCAGCCAGGGCTCGCGCAACAGGGTGACGACGACCACGAGCCCGAGGCTCATGAGG
This sequence comes from uncultured Propionibacteriaceae bacterium, assembly GCA_964563205.1. Classification (GTDB taxonomy): domain Bacteria; phylum Actinomycetota; class Actinomycetes; order Propionibacteriales; family Propionibacteriaceae; genus Propionicimonas. The sequence continues at coordinate 40,351 of CAZLWS010000001.1, forward strand.
AAGAGGAAGAACAATGCCTGGCGTCCAGGTCGTCCGAGCCGCCTGCGCAGCAGCCAGGTGAGCCCGCCGGCGATCACGAGGACGGCCGCCAGCCATCCCAGCACCTGCGGCCCGAGGAAGTAGCTCACGTAATTGGTCACGACAGTCGCCTCACGCAGGCCATCGTGCCGAGCCGCTCCAAACCGTCAGGAGCTCACCTTGCAGACGGTGTCGAGATCCTCGGTCTGGTTGCCGGCGCCCTTGGAGGGCTTGGGCGAGGGCTTCGCCGACTCACTGCCGGTGGGGCTGGGGTCGGGCGAGGGAGTGTTCCGCTCCGGGTGGTCCTTGGCCTCGGAGGCGGCGATCTTGTCAGCCACGATCTCGCGGATCTTGGGGAAGTTCGGCTTCACCGGCTTGATGAGCGGCGGGGTGAAGTTCACCGAGGACATGGGCAGTGCGCGTCCCTTCAGCGCCAGGTCGATCGCGGTGCCGAGCTGGTCGCTGGGGATGTTGCTGGCCACCACCTTCGTGCTGGCCGAGGCGATGTCGTTGAACTTGGTCAGCACGGTGGTCGGGTTCAGCTGCTTGGTCATCGCGTTGATGACGCACTTCTGCCGCGACATCCGCTCGTAGTCGCTGGCGCCCTCGCGGGAGCGGGCGAACCACAGCGCGTGGAAGCCGTCCAGCAGGACGTTCTCGCCGGGCTCGATGTACCCGTAGACCCCCTTCGGGCCGCTCTTTGAGCCGATCGGGATCCGCTTGTTGATGTCGAGCCGGATGCCGCCGACGGCGTCGATCAGCTTCTCAAAGCCCTTCAGGTCGACCATCGCCCAGTAGTTGATGTCGAGGCCGAGGATCTCCCCGACCACGTCCGCGGTCGCTTCCGCGCCGGGGTACTTCACGCCGGGGAAGAGGTCTTTGTTGGTCACCGCCAGTGTGTAGACCGCGTTCAGCAGGCACTCCTGGGAGGCGCACCAGAACCCGTCGGGGTACTTGGCGTGCAGCGGGTTGTCCTTCGGGAAGGGGGCCCACTGCAGGTTGCGCGGCAGGCTGAACAGGACGGTGCGTCCGGTGTCGGCGGAGATGCTGGCCACGATCATGGTGTCCGGACGCATCCCCCAGCGGTCGGCCCCGGCGTCACCGCCCATCAGCAGGATGTTGTAGCGGCCGTCGGTGGCCTCGGCGTCGCCGCCGCCGGTGAAGACCTCGTCCACCACGCTCGACCCGGCGCCGAACATGCCGGACGCGGCCCACGCGGCGGTCCCGGTGGTTGCGGCCAGGGCGAGCGCCAGCACCCCCGAGATCAGCCGGCCCTTGCCGGACATGGCCTTGGGGTTGGCGATCCGCCAGGCGTCCACCATGAGCAGCGCCCAGCCCACGCCGAGGACGAGGACCACGACCTGCATCACTCGGGCCGTGATCGGGTGGAGCACCAGGGAGATCAGGAAGGGGCGCGCCACCAGGGCGAGCACCCCCGCGACGATGACGAGCGCGATCAGGGACAGCCACACCCGCAACGCGATCCGTCCCAGGCGCTTGTTGCCCGCCGCCAGCTGCGCGGAACCGGGGATGACCAGCGACATCAGCACCAGCACGATGCCACGGCGCACGGCGATGCCCTCGGATCGCTGCTGAGGTGGCGGCAGGACCGCCGCATTGGTCGCCATCAAAGATCTCCCGGGGAAGGCAGTCGAACTCCTCCCAGTATGGCCACGCCGCCCAATCCCGCCGCGAGGGCGCGCCGCACGACACCCGGGAGTCCCGAGCGGAGCCGGGGCGGTGCGTCGGACTGTCGTATTGGCGAGGGTGCCGGCGCGCATCCGCACGCGTCGCTACGGAGTGGTCGATACGGGCCCCGGGCGCCGCCCGAATTACAGCCATCTCATCGCGCAGCAGCCGATCGCGAAGGCCCACTGCCGTCATAACGACTCTGCTGTAGCGCGGCGTGGGCCGGCAGGGCGAGTGTGGGGCGGGAGGTCTATCCGTCGGGGGCTGCGCGGACTCATACTGGGCTGCGAGCCGGAAGGAGGCCCGATGACTGTGGACAGCTCGACCTGGCCGGGGTGGATGCTGCCGGATCCGCAGCTTCAGCTGCCGCTGCTCGGGCTGCGGCACCCGGCGGACTGGCGCGTGAACGGCGAGGTGACCTGGACCCCGCAGCACAACGAGTCACCTGAGCGGCACTGGTTCGAAGTGACCCATCCCGGGCAGCGGGCCGCCGTGCAGGGCTGGCCGCGGTTCGAGTTCACCTGGCCGGGCGGCGCGCCCTGGCAGCCCAACAACTACGGACGGACCTACCTGCCGCCCGAGCCGCCCGACCGGCTGCTCGGCGCGCTGCTGCCACAGTTGCTCGGCCCGGGCGCCCAGCAGCCCACCCGGTTCGACCTGCAGCCGCTGCCCGACTGGGCGGAGCGCTTCAATCTGACGCCGGACCAGATCACCCCCGGAGTCGCCTACACCGGTCTTCGCGCGCTGATCGAGGCGCCGATCAACGGCGAGCCGTGGGCGGTCGAGGTGCTGGCGCTGCACTTCTCGGTGAGCAACGCCGGTTTCTTCAGCCCGATCACCAACCACGGCCTCTTCGTCACCGTCCTGCGCGCGGCAGTGGCCGACGCCCAGGAGCTGTTCCCGGTCCTGAACGCGATCGCTGACAGCGTGGTGCCCAACCCGGCTTGGATGGCCGCGGCGAACCAGGTCGGCCAGCAGAACACCGATGCATTCGCGGCCCGCATGACGAACGCCCGGTGGGCGGCCTTCCAGGCCGAGCAGGCCGGGATCGCCGCCGTCGGAGCCGCCGCGGCCAACCTGCGCAACACCCAGGCGGCCAACGCCCAGGCCCGGTTCGACCAGGTCATGGCGCCGGCGCCGGTCGTTGGCACCCCAGGAGTCTCTGCCCAGGAGGCCTGGCGCAACGAGCTCGGCGGCGTCGAGGCGATCGAGGATCCGAACAGCAGCCAGGGCAACGTGAAGTACGTCTCGTCGTCCACCGCCGTGACCTGGCAGAACGAACTCGGCGAGGTGATCGAGACCGACGACGTCAACTTCGACCCGAACATCAACTCCCACAACACCTGGAAGATCGCGCGCCAGTACTAGCCAGGAACAAACCCTAGGGTGGGCTACCCGCCATCCCAGAATCCTTCGGGGTCTCCCGTCGCCGCCCGGACGCGCTCGCCCTTGGCGGTGGCGGCGGCCCGCAGGTCCTCCTGGAAGGCGACCATTGCGGCCTGCAGGTCGGGGTCCGATGCCCCGAGGATCCGGACGGCGAGCAGCCCCGCGTTGCGGGCGTTTCCGACGGCGACCGTGGCGACTGGGACGCCGGCCGGCATCTGGACGATGGAGAGCAGCGAGTCCATGCCGTCCAGGTATTTCAGCGGGACGGGGACGCCGATCACCGGCAGCGGCGTGAGCGCAGCCAGCATCCCGGGCAGGTGGGCGGCTCCCCCGGCGCCGGCGATGATCACTTTGAGCCCGCGGGCGGCGGCGCCGCGTCCGTAGGCGACCATCTCCTCGGGCATCCGGTGCGCGGAGACCACGTCCGCCTCGTAGGCGACGCCGAACTCGCCCAGCGCCGCGGCGGCAGCCTCCATCACCGGCCAGTCCGAATCCGAGCCCATCACGATGCCCACCAGTGGTTCAGCCATGGTGACTCCTTTCAGCGGGGACTCCCATGAACAGGTCGGCGGCGGCACGGGCCCGCCCGCGGGTCTCGTCCAGGTCGTCGCCGACTGCCGTGACGTGGCCGAGCTTCCGCCCAGGGACCCACGACTTGCCGTAGAAGTGGACCCGAATCGCCGGGTCGGACGCCAGCACCTCGACCAGCCCGGAGGCGAGGTCGCTGCGGGGCCCGCCCAGCACATTGGCCATCACCGACCAGCTCTCGCGAGGCGCGGGAGAGCCGAGCGGCAGGTCGGCGACGGCCCGCAGGTGGTTCTCGAATTGCGAGGTCACCGCCCCGTCGATGCTCCAGTGGCCGGTGTTGTGCGGACGCATCGCAAGCTCGTTGACGACGACCCGCCCGGAGGCGTCCTCCATGAGCTCCACCGCGAGGATGCCCACGACGCCCAGTTCGTCCGCGATCCGCAGGGCGAACCGCTGCCATTCCTCAGCCTCGTCGGCCGGCAGCCCGGGGGCCGGGGTGGTGGTGTCGGTGCAGATCCCGTCGGTCTGGACGGTCTCGCTGATCGGGTACGCCACCGCCTCACCGTGCGGACGCCGGGCGACCAAGGCGGAGAGTTCCCGCTGGAACGGGATGTACTCCTCGGCCAGGATCCGGACGCCGGGCGCCAGCGAGGCGAACGGCTCGCCCGCCTGCAGCGGGCCGTCCAGCTTCCAGACCCCCTTGCCGTCGTAGCCGCCGCGGGAGGTCTTGGCGATCACCGGCCAGCCGGTCCGCTCGGCGAACTCGATGAGCTCCGCCGGAGAGTCGACCGGCTGATAGGCCGGGCACGGGATGCCCAGGGCGCTCAGCCGGTCGCGCATCACGATCTTGTCCTGGGCGTGGGCGAGCGCGTCCGGCCCCGGACGGACGGCGATCCCCCGGGCCAGCAGTTCGCGCAGGATCGGCTGCGGCACGTGCTCGTGGTCGAAGGTGATGACGTCGCAGTCCGCGGCGAAGGCGTAGACCGTCTCCGGGTCGGTGTAGTCGCCGACGGTCACGTCCGCGACGACCTGGGCCGCGGAGACGTCCGGGCCTTCGGCCAGCAGCCGCACCCGCAGCCCCAGCGCGATGCCGGCGGCGTGCATCATGCGCGCCAGCTGGCCGCCGCCGATGATGCCGATGGTGGGAATCACGCCCGTCAGCGTACCGGGGTTCCGAACGATCCCTGAGATCGGCCGCAAACCGAGTCGGGACGCCTGCGGCGTCCGGGCTCCCTCCTCAGAAACAGTGAGCAAGCTCCCTGTCCGCTCTCGCTCGTCACCCTCGGAGGGTTGTCCGGCCTTCACGACGGACTCGCGAGGCGGGGCCTCGCATCGCCGGAGAGCTGCCGACCTACAACCTCATCGTGTATGCGTACGCAGACATATCACGTAGAATGGAGCCATGATGATGCCGAGCTCGGATGCGGCGGTCGCGGCGCTGGGGGCCGCAGTGCGCAGCGCTCGAAAGAGACATGGGCTGACCCAGGCCAGGCTTGCCGCGACGGCCAAGGTCTCGCGGCTCTTCGTCATCGAACTCGAGGCCGGCCACCCGCGCGCCGAACTAGGCAAGGTCCTCTCGGTGCTGGACGCGCTGGGCATCAGCCCGTTCCAGCAATCGGCGCAGGCCGGCCAACCTGCCTCTACGGGAATCAGCGCGGCTCCAGAGGAGTCACCGGTATCGAAAGCACCAGGCAGGACCTCCGCCCAGACGCCCGGAACTCCCTACGAACCGCCGTTCGTCGTCGCCGACAACCTCCGATCGCTCCACGGTCCATCGACGGGCGAGGTCGTCCTGCCGAACCGGCTGCTTTGGAATCCATCGCGCCCTTTCGACCTCTCCGATGAGAAGCGACTGCGTTCGATGATCCGAATTGTCCTGCGTGAGGCGCGGCCCCAGGACGACCTGAGCGAGTACGTGGACCGTGACAGCCTCATCCGCTTCTGGGATCGGCTCGGTCTCCCAGACACACTCCGGAAGGCCTGGGAGACCAGGTTCCCCGAGCTCGTCGAAGCGGACGACCGGTGATCAACCGCCGGTTCGTCACCCCGAGTGTGGAACCGGGTGTGCGACGTCCTCGCGGCCGAAGGGTTCGCTCTCGGCGGTGGGCTTGCCATGCGGGCGCACGGGATCATCGACCGCGAGACTCAGGACATTGACGCCTTCCGCCGCGATCCGATCCTGTCCCAGCCCGAGGCCTTCGACAGGGCGGAGAAGGGCCTCCAGGCCCGGCTCGCCGAAGCCGGACTGCGCGTCGAAAAGGTCTTTCACCAAGACTTCGGACGCAGATTCGAGGTCACTGACCTGTTACGAGTGACTCAACAAGCATCGACCTCGGACGGGACAGGCTTCCGGGTCCGTTCGTCAGGATCTCCGGTTATGGCGTCGTGGTCAGCCGCGACGATATGGCCGGGATGAAGATGTGAGCGCTGTATGAACGGCACGCCGAGCGTGACTACATCGACTACGACGCCATGCGCCGATCGGAGATCTGGGCCGCCATGGATCTCGTCGACCTCCTCGACCGCACCGGATCGATCGAACCACCGGAGAACGGCGACTGGCGACCAAAGCTGGCGCGCATCCTCGCCTCTGCCAGCGACAACACCGACGACATCCTGCTCGAAGACCTTGGTGTTCAGGACATGACGAACTTCTTCAGGCGGCTGAGCGGGTACGCCCGCGAGCATGAACGGGCCTAGCCCGCCGCCCAACCAGAACGGATTTGCCACCGACTCACTGGGCGCGATTCGCCTTACTCCGCCGCCATGTGCGGGTAGTCGATGGTGGTCGGCGAGA
>CAZLWS010000001.1:46778-50477 GCA_964563205.1 uncultured Propionibacteriaceae bacterium
CGCGGGGGCTGGTCCAGCGCAGGAGGTTGAGCGGCGACCCCGCCTTGTCGTTGGTGCCGGACGCCCGGCCGCCGCCGAACGGCTGCTGGCCGACGACCGCGCCGGTGGGCTTGTCGTTGACGTAGAAGTTGCCGGCCGCCTGGCGCAGCGTGGTGGCCGCCTCGACGACCGCCGCCCGCTCGGTGGCGAAGACGGCCCCGGTGAGCGCGTAGGAGGACGTCCGGTCGATCAGCTCGAGGGTCTCGGACCAGCGGGCGTCCTCGTAGACGTACACGCCCAGCAGCGGCCCGAAGTACTCGACGTTCAAGACCTCCTGCTCGGGATTGTCGGTGACCGCCAGCGTGGGACGGACGTACCAGCCGTCCGTCGCGTCGTAGCTGCCGCCCGCGATCACCTCGACGTCGGATGCGGCCCGCGCCCGGTCGATCGCCCCGGAGAGCTTCTCGAAGGCGCGCTGGTCGATCACCGCGGAGGTGAAGTTCGAGAAGTCGCGGACGTCGCCCACCGTCAGCTCCTCGGTGCGGGCGACCAGCTCGTCGCGCAGCCCGGCCTCCCACAGCGAGCGCGGCAGGTAGCAGCGGGAGGCCGCCGAGCACTTCTGCCCGGAGTACTCGAAGGCTCCGCGCACCAGCGCGGTGACCAGCGCGGTCGGGTCGGCCGAGGGGTGGGCGACCACGAAGTCCTTGCCGCCGGTCTCCCCCACCAGCCGCGGGTAGGAGCGGTAGTTGGCGATATTGGCCCCGATCTCGCCCCACAGCTGCTGGAAGACCCGGGTGGAGCCGGTGAAGTGGATGCCGCCCAGGTCGGGGTCGGCCAGCACCACGTCCGAGACCTCGGCGCCGTGGCCCGGAACCATCGTGATCACGCCCTCGGGCAGCCCCGCCTCGGCGAGCAGGTCCGTCCAGAAGGCGGCCGCGTAGGTCTGGGTGAGCGCCGGCTTCCACACCACGGTGTTGCCCATCAGCGCCGGCGCGGTCGGCAGGTTGCCGGCGATGGCCGTGAAGTTGAACGGCGTGATCGCGTAGACGAAGCCGTCCAGCGGCCGGTAGTCCATCCGGTTCCACACCGTCGGCGAGGAGAGCGGCTGGTTGGCGTGCAGCTCGCGGGCGAAGGCGACGTTGAACCGCAGGAAGTCGATCAGCTCGCAGGCCGAGTCGATCTCGGCCTGCTGCACGGTCTTGCCCTGGCCCAGCATGGTGGCGGCGTTCAGCCGGTCGCGCCACGGCCCCGCGAGCAGCTCGGCGGCCTTCAGGAAGACAGCCGCCCGCTCGTCGAAGTCGAGCGCGGCCCAGCCCGGCTTGGCGGCCTTCGCGGCCGCGACCGCGGCTTGGGCGTCCGTCGTGGTCGCCTGGTGGACGCGCGCCAGCAGCAGACCGTGATCGGACGGCGCCCGCACCTCATAGGTCTCCCCGCCGCCGGCGCCCACCTCGATCGGCGCGGCCGGCAGGGACGCCAGCGTCCGCTTCAGCGACTCCCGCTCCAGACTGCCCGGCGCGTACCCCTTGACCGGTTCGTTCGTCGGCAGCGGCACCCGGGTGACGGCCTCGATCGCGCTCATCTCACCTGCTCCTCGTTGGCTGGCGTGCGTCGCACCTCGTGAACGACCTTAGTCCGACCACCGGCTCGTGGGAGCCAAGCCGCCGCCATTGGTGGTGTTCTGAAGGAAGCCCCCGCCAGCATCGCATATTGCTTTGTATGCGAATCAGTGTACACGTTTCCCTGCTGCGAACTCCCGCTCACTACCTGAGGTCGGTCCGCGAACGAACTGTCAACGTTCGGCTCGGGGCATCGTCCGCCAATCGGACGAGCCACACCCGCGCATGGATCGCCGTGCCGGCGGCGGTGACGTAGCCGGGGACCGCCAACGCCAGATCGCCGCCGTCGAGTTCGACCAACTCAGCGTCAACCTCCACGCCGTCACTGAATCGCAGCCGCAACTCACTGGCCGCACCGCTGCCGCCTCCCAGATCGACGCGCGCGCCCGGGAACAGGTGGGAGTGGGTGGCGACGGCCGACCGAACGACGGTCACTTTCTCAGCACCTTGTGACGCCGCTCCAGCCCGAGCGCTTCGGCGATGATGTCCGCAGTGTGCGAGACGTGCGCGCGAGCGATCGAGGCCGCCAGGTCGGCATCGCCGCCGGCGAGCGCGACGGCCAGCTGCCGATGCTCCGAGTTCACGACCTCATCTTGCGCCTGGGTGAACAGGATAGGACTGGCGAAATTCCAGTAGTTGATCCGCGTCGCACGAGCGAGGTCGGCCAGCACATGGTTGCGCGCGGCCTGGGTGATGACGCTGTGGAACTCGTCGTTGAGCGCGTTGATGAGCCGGCGATTAGTCTCCCGCTCCATGCTCACGATCAGCTCTTCAAGCCTGGTGACCTCGTCCCGGCTGATCCTGCTTGCGGCCAGCCGAGCCGCTGACGACTCCACCTCCGCACGCGCCTCCAGGAACTCCAGAATCTCCTCCGGCCCGTGATCCCGAACCTGCCAGCCTCGATCCCGGTGCACCAGCCCTTGCTGCTGCAATCGCAACAGCGCTTCCCGAACCGGCGTTCGGCTCACCTGGAGATTCCGAGCCAACTCCTCCTCCACGAGCCGCTGATTCGGGCGATACTCGCCACTGAGGATGCCGTCGCGGATCTGCTCGTGAACCTGGTCGGCGGTGTTGTCACCGCCCCCACCATTGCGCGCCACGGCAAGCCTCCTTTTCGGATGAGCATACAACCGAGTATTCATCCAGGACATCCGTGCCGCTTCACCGCCTCCTAGCCGGATGCGCTCTCTCATCGTATACTGTATCGCATGCATCAATCTGATCCCTATGGCTTCCGGCTGTTCCGTCGACTGCACCATGTCTGCGTGATCGTGCGTGACCTCGAAGCGGCCGTCGGGTACTACGAGAGCCTGGGCATCGGGCCGTGGTTCGACTACCCGAAGTCAAGTCCGTATGTCGAGCTTGAGGTTCCCAGCGAAGAGGGGACGAAGGCGATGCGCTACAAGTGCTGCGATCTGGAGAACTTCCAACTCCAACTGTGCGAACCCTCTGAACATGACACTCCGCAACGCAGGTTCCTGGATGAACGCGGAGAGGGCGTCTTCCACATCGGGTTCGACGTCGAAGACCTGTCCGAAGGCGTCGCGGCCGGAGTGAACGCAGGCCTGGACGTCCTGTCCCGCGGAGTGCGGGAGAATGGAACCGGCTTCTGCTATTTCGACACGCGACGCGGGGCGGGGACGATCCTCGAAATACGCAAGAGCTGACGCCGACTAGGCAGCCCGCCTGCTGAGTCCGGCGACAGGCAACTCCACGAGCCCGCAACCGGAACCGGCAGACGGGCGCCGGCGATCGAAGAGTGATCCTCCGGCGCCCGCCGAGTGCGAGTTTTTAGCGGCTCTCCGCCGACTTTCCTGGCGCACCCGCCGGCATGGGGCGCTCAAAGTCGGGGCATTCAGCAGCAGAGTTGAAGGTATCCCAAATGGTCTGGATGTACTCCCGTGGAAACTCCTGCTCCTCGAAGCCCGCGGGGACTCGCTCCCAGTAGTAGCGCGGTGGACGCATCGGCTTGCCAGGGTCATCCAGGACGTAGGTGAAGCAGTCGTAATAGTTGCCATCGTCCCCCTTGACCGTCAGGAACACGATCGCGAAATCGTCGAAATGATCGTTCACACGTTCGTCGTTGACCTCGTAGACCATTCCC
>CAZLWS010000002.1:0-41826 GCA_964563205.1 uncultured Propionibacteriaceae bacterium
TGCGGCTGCTGGCCGATCCGGCCGACAACCCGGCCCTGATCCGGCTGCTCACCTCACCCCGCTGGGCGATCGGTCTGGCCGACCTCGAACTGCTCGGACGACGGGCCGTCCAGCTCGCCGGACACACGCGGCGCGGCGCGGAGCCAAGCCTGGACGAGGCGCTGACCGCCGTGCTGGCCGGCGCCGACCAGACTGTCGTGCCCAGCCTGCTGGAAGCCGTCCAGTCTCCCGGCGAGGCCGACTTCGGCCCGCACGCCAAGGAGCGGTTCGCGCTCTTCGCCGAGGAGCTGGCCGGCCTGCGCCGGTGGGCGGCGGAAGCGGTGGTCGACCTGGTCTCGCGGGTGATCGACGCACTCGGGCTGGAAGTCGAGTTGCTGGCCGAGGGGGCCGACCCGGGGCAGCTGGCCGCCTTCGTCGCCGCGGTGGCCGGGTACAGCGAGATCGACGGCGAAGCCTCACTGGGCGGGCTGCTGGCCTGGTTCGAGGCGGAACGGGAGTACGGCGTCGGCCTGGAGCAGGCAGTGGTCTCCGACGAGGACTCGGTGAAGCTGCTCACTGTCCATCGCGCGAAGGGCCTGGAATGGGAGGCGGTCTTCCTGCCCGCATTGGCCGCCGACGTCTTCCCGACCGACCGGGTGAGCGGCAACTGGCTGCGCGCCGCCGCCTCGCTGCCCAACCCGCTGCGCGGCGACGCGGACGCCGTCCCACAGCTCCGCAAGACCAGCAACGACGGGTTCAAGGAGTTCGCCGCCGCTCTCACCGCTGATCAGCGGCTCGCCGAGGACCGGCTGGCCTACGTTGCGGTCACCCGGGCCAAGCGGCGGCTCTACGCCAGCAGCCACGCCTGGGACGCCCAGCTGACCCGGCCGCGGCGGGCCTCGGACTACCTCGGCGTGCTCGCCGGGCACGCCGACGCCCACGCCGCGCCGGCGGAGCTCTCCGCCGCCAACCCGCTCAGCCTCGACCAGGGCGCCGCCGGCTGGCCGGTGGTGGACGGCTCGGCCGGCTGGCGCCGCCGCCGGGCCGCGGCCGCCCTGGTGTCGGCCGCGCCCGCGCCGCCGCCGCTGGACGACCTCGATCTGGCGGCCGAGGTGGCCGTCTGGCAGGAGTGGCGGCGGGCGCTGACCGTCCAGGCTCGGGCGGACGCCCTGGGACGCCGACACGCCGCGGCGCCGCCGTACCTGTCGGTGACCGGGATCTCCCGGCTCGCCCACGACCCGGCCGGCTACCAGGCCGACCTGCTGCGCCCGATGCCCCGGCTGGTCGGGGAAGAGCAGCGCCGCGGCACCGGCTTCCACCGCTGGCTGGAGCACCGCTTCGCCGAACAGTCCGCGCTCGCCGACGACCTGGAGATCGAGCTGGCGCAGGTCGATCCGGCGCTGCGAGAGGCGTTCCTGGCCGGGCCGTACGCCGACGCCGTCCCGGTCGCGGTGGAGGTGCCGTTCACCGTCGCGCTCGGCGGACGGCTGGTGCGCGGCCGGATCGACGCCGTCTTCGCGGGCAGCGGGCCGCGCAGCTACCAGGTGGTGGACTGGAAGACCGGCTGGGCGGGCCGCGCCGACCCGCTGCAGCTGGCCTGGTACCGGCTGGCCTGGGCCGAACTCGCCGGCGTGCCGCCCGAACAGGTGGACGCGGTCTTCTACGACGTCGGCGCCGGGGCGGTCGTCCGTCCGTCCTCGCTGCCCGGCCGCGCCGAGCTCGAAGCCCTCGTGGAAGGACTACCGTTACCCGGGTGACCACCTGGGAGAGCCCGAGCCGACTGGACCGCGTCGAGGATCGCCGCGCCGACGCGCAGTGGGTCGCCGAGTCGTGGGCCTCGCCGCAGGCTCGGGTGCTGCCGGTCACCGCCGAGGGCGGACTGCCCTGGGCGGGCGGCGGGCTCCTCCTGCAGCCGGCCGTCGGCGACCTCTCCGAGCGGCACCTGCTGGCCGGGCTCATCGACGACGCCCCGGTCTTCGTCCAGACCGGCGCCGAGCTGGCGGAAGCGGCGACTCTGCGCGCGGTGATGGACGGCCTGGACTCCACCGCGCTGCAACTGGCGTTCACCGCGGTCGCCCTCGCCGACTGGCACCGCCGGACCGCGTTCTGCGGCGAGTGCGGGGCCGCGACGGCGGTGGCGCGGGCCGGGGCGAGCCGGATCTGCACCGGTTGCGGCGCCGAACTGTTCCCGCGGGTCGACCCGGCGGTGATCGTCGCGGTCACCGACGCCGACGACCGGCTGCTGCTGGGCCGGCAGGCCGCCTGGCCCAAGGGCCGGGTGTCGGTCTTCGCCGGCTTCACCGAGGCCGGCGAATCCTTGGAGCAGGCGGTCCACCGCGAGGTCTTCGAGGAGGTCGGCGTCCGGCTCGGCGCCGTCCGCTACGTCGGCTCCCAGCCCTGGCCGTTTCCGCGGTCCATGATGCTCGGCTTCACCGCCCGCGCTCTCGACACCGCCTTGGCGCTGGACACGACCGAGATCGAGGAGGCCCGCTGGTTCACCCGCGCCGAACTCGAGGCCGGCCTAGCCTCTGGGGAGGTCGCGCTGCCCATGCAGACCTCGATCGCCCACCGCCTCATCGCCGCCTGGCGCGCGGAGGGCTGACCGACTCAGGCGACGTCCTCCGAGCTGGCGACGAAGGTGTTGCACATGCCGGCGTTGCGGGATTCGAGCCCGACGGTCACCCAGCGCAGGCCGGAGTCCGGAGTGCCGTGGGTTCGCGGGTAGCCCTCGCGGTCGCCTCGGGAATAGGTGTCCTGCCGCAGCAGCTGCCGTTCGTCGGCGGTGACGCCGCTGGCCTCGGAGAGGGCGTTCATCGCCATCCCGCCCCAGCAGTCGGCCTGGAGCTCGATGCGGCGGCTGTACTCCAGCGCCAGCTCCTCGGTCTTGGCGGTGCTCTCGAACACCCACTCCGCCGAGATGATCCCGGTCCGCCCCTGCAGGGTGTGCCCGAACTCGTGGGCCAGGGTGTTGTCGATCTCCAGCGAGGTCCGGTAGAAGAGCGGACGATTCCGGTCGATCGCGTAGAACACCCGCTGGTCGCCGGGGCAGTAGAAGGCGGCGGCCTGGTCCATCGAAGGGCTCGTCCCGCAGGCCGTGGTGATCGGCTGGTCGTAGCTGCGGACGGGCGGCTGCGGCAGCACGAACCCCGCCGCCTGCATCGGGTCGGCCCAGACCATCAGCAGGCAGTCCATGGTGTGGTTGAGGTGCTCGTCCATCACCGCCAGGGCAGGCGGCGTGGGGTCGGCGATCCGCGGGATCGCGCAGCCGGCGACGGCGGCCTCCTGGTCGTAGAAGGCGTTGGCCTTGAGCCATTGCTCGGCCTCGTCCCAGGTGGTCGGCTGGGGCAGCGGCGGCGGGTCGTAGCCGTCGGAGGGCTGAGGTTCCGGGGTTGGCTGCGGCGTCGGCTCGGTCCCGGACGGCGAGGCCGGCGCCGGTTCGGAGGCGGCCGGCGTGGGCGCCGCGACGGGCTCGTCGCTGGTGAGGTAGCTGGTCAGCCCGAAGGCGAACACCCCTAAGGCGAGGGAGAGCGCCAAGCCGAGCACGAGGGCGCGCACGATGTTTCCCTGGCCGGTCCGGGCCGGCGGCGGCCCCCACGGTGACTGCGACATCGCCCCTCCTGGCTCCGCATTCTCCACCGGGCAAGGCCGTGCGGGCCAGCGACCGACGGGGTTCTGGGCAATCCTGCGGCCGGCTACTCCGTGCCGAGCCGGTGGCGCAGCCCGGTGGCGCCGAGGGACTGGCTGGTGATCGCGCGGGCCAGCGACGCGGCGCCGCCGATCAGGGTCACCTTCGAACGGGCGCGAGTGATCGCGGTGTAGAGCAGCTCCCGGGTCAGCAGCGGCGAATCCGGCGGCGGCAGGATGACGGTCACCTGATCGAACTGGCTGCCCTGGGCCTTGTGCACGGTCATCGCATGGACGGTCTGCACGGCGTCCAGCAGGAAGGGCGAGATGGAGACCCGTTGCCGGCCCCGGGCGAAGTAGGCGCGCAGGCCGCCGGCTTCGGCGACCACCACCCCGGTGTCGCCGTTGAACAGCCCGAGGTCGGGGGAGTTCTGGGTGACCAGCAGCGGCCGTCCCGGATGCCACTGCGGAGCAGGGTCGAAGTCGGGGATCGCCGCGGTCAGCCACCCCTCGACCTGCCGCGACCACAGCGCCACCCCGAACGGGCCGCGCCGGTGGGCGCACAGCAGCCGGTGCCGCTCCAGCGCCTGGAGCGCGGCGTCGACCTCCCCGGAACGGGCAGCGGAGACCATCGCGGCGCCGTGCTCGGTCACGTCGGCGCGCAGGGTGGTGCCGGCGGCGGTCTCGGCCATGGCGATCCCGTCGGCGCCCGAGGTCGCCAGCCCGAGCGCGGCGTCGACCTCGCCGGCCAGCACCAGCCGCGCGAACTCCGCCAGCACGGGCGTCGAGCGGTGGTTGTGGCGCAACCGCACCACCGACCCGGACGGCGCCGGCCCCACGGCCCGCAGCGCCTGCGTGAGCTGCGGGGACGCGGGAGGCGCGGCCGCCACGATGTCGCGCAGCACCGGGCCGGCGTCCACCGGTGCGAGCTGGTCGGGGTCGCCGATCAGGATGAGCCGGGCCTGCGGACGCAGGCTCTCCAAGAGCCGGGCGAGCAGGGTGACCGGCACCATCGAGGCTTCGTCGATCACCACCAGGTCGTGCGGCAACGGGTTTCCCGCATTGTGTGCGAACCGATTGTGCGAGTCCGGAACCCAGCCCAGCAGCCGGTGGATGGTGCTGGCCCGCAGCGTCTGCAGCGGCGCGGCCAGATCCGGCGGCATGGTCGCCAGCGCGCCAGCCAGCGCCTCGTCCATCCGCACTGCGGCCTTGCCGGTCGGGGCGGCCAGCCCGATCACCGGCTCGGCGGAGGCGCTGCGCAGGACCATCCCCAGCAGCCGGGCCAGCGTCGTGGTCTTGCCGGTGCCGGGGCCGCCCGCGATCACCGTCACAGGCGAAAGCGCGCCGACCACCGCCGCCTGCTCCTGATCCAGGTCGCCGCCCGGCGCGAACAACTCGGCTCGGGCGGCCCGCAGCGCGTCCAGCTCCGCCGCTTCGATCGGGCGTCGCCACCGGGCGTTCAGCTCGCGTGCCACCGTCGACTCGTCGGCCCAGTACCGCTCCAGGTACAGCAGGTCGCCCACCAGCCGCAGCGGACGGACGCCGGCTGGCTCGGCGCCCAGGGTCACCAGCGGGCTGGCCTCGATGGCCGCCCGCCACCCGGGCAGCGCGGGCCAGAGCTCGGCGGGCACCGAGACCGCCTCCTCGTCGGCGGCGAAGGTCTGGTGGGAGACCTCGGCCAGGTCGAGGCAGACCAGCCCGGCCCGCAGCGCCCGCACGGCCAGCGCCAGGGCCAGCTGCACCTGCTGGTCGCGCTCGTCGTAGAGGAAGGAGACCTTCTGGGCGACATGGACGTCCCCCCAGCCGAGCAGGCCGGTGGCGTGCATGTCGCGCAGCAGACCGGGTGGCAGGCTGACCGCCAGATCGTCGATCACCGGGGCCTCCGATCCGCCAGAAGCTCCGAGAGCTCCACGACCAGGCCGGCTGGCGGGAACCAGCTGAACACTCCGGTCTCCTCGCCCGTGACGGCCGACCTCCGCCCGCCCATGCCGCGGACGAACAGGTAGCCGACCCCGCCGAGGTGCCGCTCGGGTGCGTACCCGGCCAGCCGTCCGCTCAGGAAGCGATGCAGCGCCACGCAGTAGACCAGCGCCTGCAGCGGATAGTGGGAGCGGATCATCTCCTGGGCCATCGCCTCGGGCCGGTAGTGCTCCAGCAGCAGCTCCGGGGCGCCGCTGAGCCGGTTCGTCTTGTAGTCGACCACCACGAACCGCGGGCCTTCGGCGTCCGTGACCCGAAGCACCGAGTCGATGCTGCCGTTGAGGAAGCCGCGCAGCACCTGATCGGCTAGGCCGGGGTGCTCGAGTTCGTCGGCGTAGCCGGCCAGCAGGTCGTCCGGCGGCAGCCAGCGGCGCACCAGGCCGGCCACCTCGCCGAGGGTCGTGGTCGAGCGTGCGTCGCCGAGCGGGTACTCGAAATCGAGTTCGCTGAGCCGGTCGGCGACTGGCAGGTCGGCCAGGCAGCGGCCGTCCGCGAGCCGGCCCAGCGGGGTGAGCAGGCTGGGCAGCAGCGCCGCGGTGAGGGCCGCGGCGTCCACCCCGGCCAGCGGGTAGCGGGCCAGGGCGGCGGTAGTCGCCTCCTGCAGCCGTTCGCGCAGCAAGGGCTCGTCACCGGGCTGCGGGGCGTGCCAGTCGAGGTTCTCGAAGATGTGGTGCACCAGGCTGCCGAAGGCGGCGCCGCCCGGCAGGTCGGCCATCGGCGACGCCGTCCCCGTCACCACCACGGCGGCCGGGGCCTCGTCGGCGGGCTCGTCGTCCAGCACCGACGCGTCCAGCGGCGGCAGCGGACCGCGGGCGTGCACCGCCGCGGTCAGCCCGGAATAGGACGTCCGCCGCCAGAGCTGGTCTACCTGCCGCTCCCAGCGCGGCGCCTGCAGCTGGGCCGGGGCCTCAGTGGCGGCGGGCAGTCGGGCGGCGCCGGCCGGCGGGCAGTCCTCGACGGCGATCCCGGCCTCGCTGAGCCAGGGCAACTCCCCGGGGTGCCGCTCGGTGGAATAGGAGGCCTCCGGCGTCCCGCCCGCCGTCCGGTCGCGGAAGAGCAGCCGGTGCAGCGGGGACGCCTCGGTGTTGCGCTTGGTGCGCGCCCACCACAGGGTGACCTGGCTCTCGGCGCGGGTGATGGCCACGTACAGCGAGCGGAGCCGGTCGGCGGCGGCCTCCAGATCGTGCTGCCGCAGCCGATCGGCACGGCCCGGGGTGTTCAGGCCGCCGAGGTCGAGGACGCGGTCCCCGGCAGGCTCGTGGAAGACCAGCTTTCCGCCCTCGTCCTCGCGCAGGTACAGGTCGGCGGCGTCCGGAATCAGCACCACCGGGAACTGCAGGCCCTTGGCCTTGTGGACGGTCATGATCTGCACCGCCCGGCGGTCGGTCTCCAGCCGGCGGGTCCGGTCGGCCGCCTGCTCGATGGAGGCGATGGTCTCGGCCAACCAGCTCACCAGCGCCTGGCCGCGCTGCCCGGAGGAATAGCGGGCGTGCAGCAGTTCGGCCAGGTGGCGGTAGTCGGTGACCCGCCGCTCCCCGAAGGGCTGGGCGAGCACCCGCTCCACCAGGCCGCTCTGCTGCTCGACCGCGGCGAACAGGGCCGCCACCCCGTCCCGGGTCAGCAGACGCGCCCAGTCCTGCAGCACCGCGCCCCAGCCGGCCAGCTGGGCGTCGTCAGCGGTGGCCAGCTGACCGAGGTCGCCACCGACGAAATCGGTCAGGACGGCCGCCCTGGTGTGCTGCCGCCGGGGCTCGACGAGCGCCCGCAGCAGGGTCAGCCAGTCCTGCGCGGCCTCCGAGCTGAACACCGAGTCCGAGCCCGAGAAGGCGACCGCCACCCCGGCCGCGGTGAGCGCCTCGGCCAGTTCCCGGCCGCGCCGGTTGGTGTTCACCAGCACCGCGAGGTCGGCCGCCCGGAGCTCCCGCGGCCCGCCCTCGGCGTCGAGGCGGGTTCCGCCGGAGAGCAGCCGGACCACCTCAGTGACCAGATCGGCGGTGACCCGGGCTCGGGCGCCGGGCGCGTCCAGCGCGTCGGGCGGCGCGACGCAGCGCAGCCGGACGGCCGCAGGCGACTCGCCCAGCAGTCGCGACCCGGAGCGGGCAGCGGCGACCGGCGGGACGTCGATGCCGTCGCCGAGCGCGACGCCGTGGAAAAGGGCGTTGGTCGCGGCGACCACGGCCGGGTCGGCGCGGTGGTTGACGGTGAGCGAGTAGCGCTGCGCGGCGGCGGCCACCGCCTGCTGGTAGGCGGTGACGTCCGCCCCGCGGAAGCCGTAGATCGCCTGCTTGGGATCGCCGATCAGCACCAGCGGACGGCGCCCGTCGAAGGCTTGGCGCAGGATTGACCACTGCACCGGGTCGGTGTCCTGGAACTCGTCGACCAGCACCACCTGGCAGCGGCGCCGCAGGCGGTCGACGGCCGCCTGGCCGCTGGCGTGGGCGAGCGAGTCGCGGAGCCGCAGCAGCTGGTCGTCGAAGGTGAAGACGCCCAGCCGGCGTTTGCGGACGGCGAGCGCCGTGCGCACCTCGGCGGCGAAGGCCAGTCGCTCGGCGGCCACGCCGCGGGCCTGCGACGGAACCAGCCCGGCCTCGCTCAGCTCGATCGCGTCGCGGGCGAGCTCACGGGCGGTGGCCAGGTCGAAGGGCGGGCCTTGGACGGCGGAGCCGTATCGCTTGAGGTAGAGGTCGTCGGTGAGCTGGTCGAGCAGGATGCCGACGTCCTCGACCAGAGTGGCCTGCGGATCGGCCTGGGCCAGGACGCCCAGCTCGCTCATCATGGCCTGGCAGAACTCGTGGATGGTCATGATGGCGGCGCCGTCCAGGGTCGCCAGGGCTCGCATCAGCCGGGCGTGACGGGCGAGTAACTCGGCCTCGTCGCCGCTGATCAGCAGGGCGTCGGTGGCGTCCAGGCCGTCCGGCCGCTCGCCGCGGCAGGCGGCCGAGAGCAGGTCGCGGGTGGCCAGCAGCCGCGTCCGCACCCGGGAACGCAGCTCCGAGGAGGCGATCCGGCTGAAGCTGATCACCGCGAGCCGGTCCGCCGCCACCGCGCCCTCGGCCAGGTAGCGGGTGGCGAGGGCGGCGATGGCATGGGTCTTGCCGGTGCCGGCGCTGGCCTCCAGCAGGACGGTGCCGGCCGGCAGCGGGCCGGCGGGGTCGAAACCGATCACCGCGCCACCTCCCACTCCAGCAGCGGCGTCCAGATCAGCTGCGCGAGCGCCCCCAGCAGACTGGACTCACCGGTGGCCGGGCCCGGCAGGTCGACCTGGCCGGCCGGGATCTCGAGCAGGCCGGGGAAGTCGAAGAATGCCTCCCAGTGTGCGTCCGCGTCCCACTCCCAGCTCTTCTTGATCGCGCCGGCGACCTCCTCGGGCTGCTGGGCGTCGAAGCCGCGCCGGCGCAGCACGGCCAGCCGTTCGCCGACCCGCGGCGGCGCCGGCAACGGCCGGCTCAGCCCGAGCCGGTACAGCGCCAGGTAGCGTCCGAGCAGTTCGGCGGCTTGCTCGGGCGGAGGCGCCGCCAGGGCCACGGAGTGCTTCTTGCCGGCCACGATCGCGCGTGGGGATCCGGCTTCGGCGGCGGTCAGCGCGAGCAGCCGCAGCCAGGCGTCGATGCGGTGCTTGGGCTGCAGGCTGGAGAACTCGACCTGCAGGATCTCGCCCCCGATGGTGGCGACCCGGCCGCGCAGCCCGGTCGCTCCCACTCCCGGGACGTCGACGGTCAGGCTCAGGTCGCGCACCGCCGCCGGGCCCGCCGGCCGCGGCGCCCGGCGCAGCGCGGCATCGGCCTGGCTCACCACCTGCCGGATCTCGCGCTGGCCGAGTTCGGCGGGCGGCAGTTCGCCGCGCAGCCACTCGGCCTGCTCGACGGCCTCCCGCCCGGCCCCGGAGTGCAGCTGCCGCAGCACGCGGTCGCCGATCTTCCAGCGGGCCAGGTGGTCGAGTTCGAGCGGCATCGCGTCGCTGAACTCCGAACTCTCCGAGAGGGTGAAGCCGGCTCGCTGCTTCAGCAGTTGCCGGACCGGATGGCCGAAGAAGGCGGCGAGCTCGTCCAGGGTCACCCCCGCGCTCAGATCGGGCGGCGGCAGCACGCCGAGGTGGTAGCGGTCGCGGGCCGGCTGCGACTCCAGCCGGGTGCGCTCGGCGGCGACCATGGCCCGGGCGCCGCGATAGGCCAGCTCGTCCACGCTGGTGAGCTCCGGACGCCGCGGGTCGAAGTAGCCCGGGTCGAAGGGCTGCAGCGGGTGGGACACGGTGACCCGTTCCCGTGATCCGGTCGCGGTGAAGTCGAGGGCGTCGAGCAGTTCCTGCACCGGCGCCGCCAGCGGCACCTCCTCGTTGGTGGCGTCGCTGCGGCCGCGTGCGATGACGATCAGCCGGGCGCGGGTGGCGTGGATCGCGTCCAGCAGCAGTTGGCGGTCGGCCAGCCCGGCGGCGGGATCGCCGGTGACCGGCTCCACGCCGAGCAGGTCGTCGCCGTGCCGGGCGTCGGGCCGCGGGTAGCGGTCGGCGTCCCAGCCGAGCAGGACGGTGACCCGGTGCGGCACGTGGCGCAGCGAGGCGGGACCGGCGACCAGCAGCGAGCCGGCCCCGAAGGAGCCGCGGGCCGGACGGTCGGCGAACTCGGCCTCGATCACCCGCAGCGCCCCCTGGCGCTCCAGGATCGCGTCCCCGCCGCGTCCGGCCACCTGGGCCAAGCCCGCCCACAGGTCGGCCAGCTGCCACTGCTGGTCGGGCGGCAGGCTCACCAGCGACTCGACAGCCGCCCGGCATCGGCCGACCCACTCCGCGATCGGCGCGGGGCTCCCGAAGGCGGTCGCGAGCCTGCTCAGGCGGCCGATCAGCTCGGCCAGCCCGCCCACGAGTTCGATGTCGGAGGAGCCGACGTCGTCCAGCGGCAGCACGGTCTTCGCGAAGACCAGTTCGCTCTCGTCCAGCGCGACGCCGAGCAGCATCCGCTGCACACCGGCCAGCCAGGTGTTCTGCGGGTAGCCGCCGAGGCCGAACTCGGCGCGCTGCGGCGCGGACAGCCCCCAGCGGATGCCCGACCGCTCGACCAGTTCGACCAGGCGGTCATGCCGGTCGTCGGCGAACCCGAACCGGGCGGCGACCCCCGGCTGGGCGCAGAGATCGAGGACGGTGGACGCTTCGAAGCGGCCGTCCGGCAGGCGCAGCAGTTCGAGCAGCAGGCCGACCAGGGGATTGGTCTGGGCCACCGAGCGGTCGGCCAGCCGCACCCGGAAGCCGTGCCCGGGATGATCGTCGGGACGGCCCGGAAGCATGAACGCCGCCGTGACCAGTGGCGCGACCAGATCGACGTCGGGGGTGATCACCACGATCTCGCGCGGCTCCAGGCCCGGATCGGAGGCCAGCTCCTGAGCCAGCACCTCCCGCAGCACCTCCACCTGGCGATGCAGCCCGTGCGAGAGATGCAGCTGGATCGACCGGTCGCCGCCGGAGAGGGAGCGAGGCCGGGGCGGCAGCTGGTCGGCCGCTAAATCGGCCTGCAACCGGCCCAGCAGCGTGTCGGGGAAAGCGAGATCCCCGCCTTCGCGGGGATGACGAAGAGAGGGGTGAGGCAGCAGTAGCGCACGCTCGTCGGCGATGGCGCCCAGGGCGTCGTTGAGCGGGTGCCCGATCGGACGGTGGAAGTCGCGCCGCGGCTGAGGGCCGAGTGCCCCGGGCTGCCGGGAGGGGCTCGGGGTCAGGGCGAGCAGGTCGACCTGGTGGTGATGGCCGAGCGCGTCCAGCAGTTCGAGGGTGGCCCGATCCAACCGGTCGGGTGCGACCATCGCCACTCGCCGCGGCACGCCGGGCGTCGGCCCTTCCCGCAGCCGATCGAGCAGGTCGGCCTGCCGCTCGCCGGGAGTCTCCCCGAGTTCGATCGCCAGCCCCCGCCACAGCTGAGCCTGCCAGGCGTTCTCGGCGAGCGGCTGCCCGCCCGCGTCCACGTCCGCCCCGTCCGCCCAGGCGTCGAGCATGGCGGGCCGATAGGTCGCGTAGCCGGCGAAGTGCCGGGCGATCCGCAGGCAGGCCGAGTAGGGCTCACGCGAGGCGGCCAGGTGCCGCTGCAGATCGGCCAGCGTGGGATCGTCGCTCTCCAGAGCGAGCCGCAGCAACGGCCACACCAGCCGATCCGGACGCCACGGGTCGTCGGCGTCGAACCGCCGCCGCAAGCCGCCCGGCGAGGTGAACTCGATGCCCGCGCAGATGCCGTCCGCCGTCGCCCACTGCTGCGACAGCCAGCGCTGGAACCCGGGCCCCGGCACCACCGCCAGATCGAAGTCGAAGAGATCGGCCCGCGGCCCCGACCAGCACTCCCGCAGCACGGCTGCCAAGGCCTCGGCGCTCGCCGGCCGGTGGACGCTCAGACCGGTGGCGAGGGAGGTGACGGGAGGTGCGGCTGTCATGGTGCTCCCACCCTAGAGGGGCCCTCCGACAAAACAGTTCACCGACCACGAGGGCAGCCGCCGCGGCGACGGCGTCCTGTGTCGGCACCGCCTTCTACAGTGTTCCTCGTGCCGATCGAACCCGACTCCCTGCTGGCGGGCCTCGACCCCGAGCAGGCCGAGGTCGCGACCTCCTTCGGCGTGCCGGTGGGCGTGATCGCCGGCGCCGGGACGGGCAAGACGCGGGCGATCACGCACCGGATCGCCTACGGCGTCCACACCGGCGCCTACGAGGCGCGGGCGGTGCTGGCGGTCACCTTCACCACGCGGGCGGCGGGGGAGCTGCGGTCGCGGCTGCGGACGTTGGGGGCGACCGGGGCGGCGGCGCGCACCTTCCACTCCGCGGCGCTGCGGCAGGCCCAGTACTTCTGGCCGCGGGCCTACCGGGCGCAGCTGCCGCCGGTCACCGACGCCCGGCTGCCGCTGGTCGCCGAAGCGGTCCGCCGGCTGCGGCTGACCCCGGACGCGGGGCTGCTGCGCGACCTGCTCACCGAGATTTCCTGGGCGAAGGTGAGCAACGTCGTCCCCGCCGAGTACGCCGACCTGGCCGCCGCCGCCGGCCGGGATGTGTCGGGCGCCGAGCCGGCCGTGGTCGGCCGGGTGCTGGGCCGTTACGAGCAGGTGAAGGCGGACCGCGGGGTGATCGACTTCGACGACATCCTGCTGTGCGCCTGCGCCCTGCTGGGCGACCACCCGGGCATCGCCGAGGAGATCCGCTCGACCTACCGGCACCTGGTGGTGGACGAGTACCAGGACGTCAGCCCCGTCCAGCAGGCACTGCTGGAGCTGTGGCGCGGGGATTCGGAGGATCTGTGCGTGGTGGGCGACCCAGCCCAGACCATCCACTCCTTCGCCGGGGCCAGCCCCGAGTACCTCACCGGCTTCACCGGCCGGTTTCCCCGGGCGAAGCTGATCCGGCTGGTGCGCGACTATCGCTCGACCCCGCAGATCGTGGCGCTGGCCAATGCGGTGTCCGTGCGAGCGCGGATCGCCGGAACCGTCCGGCTGGAATCCCAGTGCGAGCCGGGGCCGTCGCCCAGCGTGCTCGGCGCCGAGTCGGAGGCCGAGGAGGCCCAGGCCGTGGTTGCCTGGCTGCGGCAGCGCCGGGCCGCCGGCGTGCCGTGGCGGGAGATGGCCGTGCTGTACCGAGTCCACGCCCAGTCCCCGGCCTTCGAGAAGGCGCTGGGGGAGGCCGGCATCAGCTTCAGCGTCCGCAGCGGGGATGGCTTCTTCGACCGGCCCGAGGTGCGCCAGGCGATCGGCGTCCTCACCGAGGCAGCCGGACGAGACTCTTCCGTCCCGGCCCTGGACGGCGCCCGCGCCGCGCTGGAACGAGTCGGCTGGACGGCGGCCGCGCCGGAGGGGCAGGGCCGACTGCGGGAGCGCTGGGAGTCGCTGGCCGCCGTGTTCGGGCTGGCCGAGGATCTCGTGGCGGCCCGTCCGGACGCCGACCTGGGAGCGCTGGCCGCCGAGCTGCAGCAGCGGGCCAGCGTCGAGCACGCCCCGGTCGGGGACGCGGTGGCGCTCTCCACCCTGCACGCCGCCAAGGGCCTGGAATGGGACGCGGTCGCGGTGGCCGGCGTCCAGGAGGGGACGCTGCCGCTCTCGCTGGCCGCCACCGACGAGCAGGTCGCCGAAGAAGGCCGGCTGTTCTACGTCGGCGTCACCCGGGCTCGCACCTACCTGCTGCTGACCTGGTCACGGGGACGCCGCGGCGGCGGCTTCCGGCAGCCTTCCCGGTTCCTGGACGGGCTGAGCATGTCGGCGCCTGCCCCGGCGCCGCGCCCCGGCCCGCGGCCACGGCTGGGGACGGCGCAGACCGCGGTCTGCCGGGTGTGCGAGCGTCCGGTCAACTCCGGCGCCGAGCGCAAGCTGGGCCGCCACCTGGAATGCACCCCCGACTACGACGAACAACTGCTCACCCGGCTGAAGGAGTGGCGCGCCCGGCAGGCGGCCGAACGCAGCCTGCCCGGCTTCGTCATCTTCACCGACGCCACCCTGATGGCCATCGCCGAGGCGCAGCCGCCGGGACCCGCGGAGCTGCAGCGCATCCCCGGGGTCGGGCCGGCCAAGACCGAGCAGTACGGCGCTGAGGTGCTGGCGCTGGTGGCTCAGGCGGCGAAGCCGGGAAGGTAGCGACGCAGGACGGCGGCGAAGTTCGCGGTCACGTCCAACTGGGCCAGGACGGCGATGCCGCCCAGCCAGACTCGGTAGATCAGCCCGTACTCCGGCGGGATGTTCAGCTTGAGCGGGATCTGGCTGGCGCCCATGCTGTGGTGCACCCGGCCGAACTGGGAGCGGGTCCACTCCCGGTCGAAGTGGAACTCCTCGACGCTGGCCGGCTCGACGAACGGGCCTAGGTACTCCAGCAGCTCCTCCGGGTGCATCTCGCCGGCGATGAAGCCCTCGGCGTCCAGTCCGCTCAGCATCCCGGCCGCGTCGCCGGCCACCGCCCGCCGGATCAGCTCGCCCATCGGCCGCGGCAGCCCCTCCGGGAAGGCGGCGGTCAGCCCGAAGTCGACCACCCCGAGCCGGCCGTCCGGTGTGACCAGGTAGTTGCCCGGATGCGGATCGCCGTGCAGCAGGCCGCCCAGCGCCGGCCCAGCGAACAGGAAGGTGACGTAGTCGAGGGCGGCGGCGTTGCGCTCGGCTTCGGGCGCCTCGGCGAGCCGGCCGAGCTTGACGCCGTCCACCCAGTCGGAGACCAGCACCCGCGAGGTCGCGATCCGCGCCCGCGGCACGGCGAACCGCGGATGCCCGGCCACCGCCTCGGCCATCTGGTTCTGCGCCGCGGCCTCGTGCTCGTAGTCGACCTCCTCGGCGATCCGGGCGCCCACCTCGCGGGTGAGCGCGACCACGTCGAGGCCGCCGGTCACCGGGGAGGCGGCGGCGGCGAGCCGCTGGATCTGCTTCAGGTCGTTGCGCAGCGCGACGTCCGCGCCCGGGTACTGCACCTTCACCGCGACCGGATCGCCCGACCCGGCCAGCCGGGCGCGATGCACCTGGCCGATGGACGCCGCCGCGGCGGGACGCGGCTCGAACTCGGCGAAGTGCGAGCGCCAGCCGGAGCCGAGCTCGGCCCGCAGCACGGCGTGCACCCGCGAAGTGGGCATCGGCGGAGCGGAGTCCTGCAACTGGGCCAGCTTGGCGCGGAACGGCGCGGCGATCTCCTCAGGCAGCATCGCCTCCATCATGGAGAGCACCTGCCCGAATTTCATGGCGCCGCCCTTGAGCTCGCCCAGCACGGCGAACAACTGCTCGGCCGCGGCCCGGGACAGGTCGGCCTCCACCTGGGCCGCCGACTCGCCCAGCAGCCGCCGCCCGGCGCCGACGGTCGCGCGCCCGGCCGCGCCGAGCGGGATGCTCAGCAGGCGGGCGGTGCGTCCCAGGGTTCCTTCGGGCAGGAAGCGGCCACGATCGGGTGCGGATTCACTCACGCCCACCAGTCTGCCGTGCGGCGCAACCCGCGCTCAGCTTGGGCGTGGTCAGGCGGGCAGCACGCACCCGCAGCCCGGATGCACCTGCCAATCCCGCACCCGCAGGACGTGGTCGCCGCCAAGCTCCAGCGTCCGGCCAGTGGCGTCGGGCTCGTCGCCTGCGAGATGGCAGCGGATCTGCACCACCGCCGTGCTGACCGCCCACGCCAGCAGCACCGGGTCGGGCGGCGACCGGTCCTGGCAGAGCTGTGCGACCAGGCGTGGCCAGAGCGGGTCGTAGTGGCAGCGCAGCAGGTCGTGACAGCGGACACAGGGCGAGCGCCCCGGCAGCACCAGCGGACCGACCACCGCCCGGCCTGCCTCCAGCCGGACGATCAGGTGCGTCCGGCCCGCGCGGGCGAGCGCGTCGGTCAGCGCGCGGTCGGGCTCCTGAGTGTCGGTGGCGACCACCGCGAACCCGCGGAGGCCGTCGACCAGCTCGCTCCAGTGCGGCAGCGGGAGCGGGCTCCGCCGGCGGGCGCGGGGACGGACGTTCGCCAGCCGGGTCGGCTGCGCGACGCCGCCGCGCTCCAGGCTGCCGGCGATGGTCTCGGCCAGCCGTCCGGCGCCCAGCACGGCCACCTCGGGCTGCTGCGCCGGCTGGGTGGTCAGCAGACCGGCTGCCTCAAGGCGGGTGAGCAGCCAGCTGAGCCAGGCCGCGGACAGCGCCGGGGCGAGGCGCTGCAGCTCACTGAGGCTGCGCGGCTCGGCGAGCACGCCGATCGCCTGGGCGAGCGACTCCGGCACGCCGTCGAGCACGATGGCGTCGTCGAGGCCGAGTTGCAGCACCCCTTCGGAGCGCCAGGTGAGCGGGAGCGGCCGGGTCAGCCGGTAGCGGGCGGCGGGCATGGCTCAACCCAAGCCCTCCGACACCCCGGTCACAACGATCTGGCGAACTCGGACAACAACCGGACAACACCGGGAGATCCCCGCCTGCGCGGGGATGACGGAAAGGGAGGGCGGGCATGACGGAAACGGAGTGCATGACGGAAACGGAAGGGAGGGCGGGATGACGGAAGGGGAGAGTTGACGGAAGGAAGCGGCCTCTGGACGTGCGAAAGCGCCGGACCCCGAGGGGTCACGGCGCTTCGGCGAGGACGCGCTCAGGCGTTCTTGGGCAGGAACCGCGTGAGGTTGGTGCCGCACACCGGGCACTTCGCCTTGGCGATGCGGGTGCCCTTCTCGTTCACGCTGACGTCACCGCTCGCTTCGCGGTGGTCCTTGCACTTCACACAGTAGAACGAACCGGAGTAGGTGTCCTTTGCCACGGGTTTCTCCTCGGTGGTAGTGGTTGCCCCGTTCGGCAGTGGCGTCGGGGTTGCTTGCCGCGACAGTCTACACAGCGGCGCCGGCTTGGCCAGTGACGCGCCGGGGAGCAGTTTCACCCGTCCCATGTTTTCCGGGGAAGCGCGTCGCGAGGCCCTCTCCCGCTCGATCCGGCTCGCCTTCCCCTGCGAGCGACCGGCTGGTGAAGGCCTCGCTGGGGTAGAACGTAGTGGGCTGAAAGCCCGGGGGTCAACCCGGGATGTCAGCGGTGCTCGATAGGGTGCCAGACATGGAGACGGACGAGGTGGAGATCCGGCGCAGCGCGCGTCGCACCCGCACCCTGACGGTGTTCCGCGAACAGGGCCGGCTGGTGGCACTGGTGCCGGCCCGGATCACCCGGCGGCAGGTGGACGAGATGGTGCCCGCGCTGGTCACCCGCTTCCTCGCCAAGGAGGCTCGGGGCAAGCTGCCCGGCGGCGACCCGGAGTTGCACGCCCGCGCCGCCGCACTGGCCGAGCGCTACCTGACCGGCCTGCCGGCGCCGCTGCCGGCCTTCCAGGTCTCGTGGTCGGCCAACCAGCAGCACCGCTGGGGATCGTGCTCCTCCGGCAGCAACCGGATCCGGATCTCCGACCGGCTCCGCGCCGTGCCCCACTGGGTGGGCGACTACGTCATCCTGCACGAGCTCGCCCACCTCATCGAGCCCAACCACTCCAGCCGGTTCTGGAGGCTGCTGGCCGCCTACCCCGAGGCCGAACGGGCCCGCGGCTTCCTGGAAGGCCTCGAGCACGCGGGACGGCAGGGAGCGGAACTCCAGGATTAGCCCGGTGAATCCGGGCCTAGCCCGACCATGGGTTCAGCGGGCCTTCACTCCTGACCGGTCTCCTCCTCGAGAAGCCGGGCCAGCTGGGCGTCGAGGTCGTCGGCGGCGGGCGGCTGGTGACCGAGTTCGGCGTACCCCAGCGGATCGTCGAGATCGGCCGCGGTGGGGATCAGATCCGGGTGGGCCCAGGCGGCGTCCCGCTCGGCGGCGCCGCGGGCAGCCCGGGTGGCCGCCCACAGGTTCGCCGCGTCCCGGGTGCGGCGCGGCCGCAGCTCCAGCCCGACGAGGGCTTTCAGCGCGGCTTCGGCAGGCCCGCCGGCGGCCCGGCGGCGGCGCAGCGTCTCGGTGAGCTGGACGGCGGCCGGCATCCGGCCACGCGTGGCCTGCTCGACCACCTCGTCCACCCAGCCCTCGACGAGGGCCAGCAGGGTCTCCAGCCGGCCCAGCACCTCGCGCTGCTCGGGGGTCACCTGCGGCGCGAACAGCGAGCCGGCGACGGCCTGGCCGGCGGCCTCGATCTCTTGTGGGGTCATGGCTCCGCTGAGCTGGCTCTCGATGGCCTGCTCCAGCGCCGAGGCGTCGATCGCGATGCCGCGGGCGTAGTGCTCCACCAGGGCCAGCAGCTGCGGCCCGAGCCAGCCGACCGCGCCGAAGAGCCGCTGCCGCGCGGTCTCGCGCAGCGCCAGGAACAGCAGCACGTCGGACGAGCTGACGCTCAACCCTTCGCCGAAGGCGGCGATGTTGGCAGGCAGCAGCGCGACCGCCGGACGCGGGGTCAGCGGCAGCCCGATGTCGCCGCAGCTGACCACCTCGACGGAAAGCCGCCCCAGCGACTGGCCGACCTGGGCGGCGAACATGCCGGCGGCGGCGGTGCGCACCATCGGCTGCAGCATCCCTGCCGTCGGATCGCCGGCGCCCTGCTCGGCGAGCAGCTCGCCCAGGGTCGTGGTCAGCGCGGTCACCACCGGACGGATCAGCTGCTGCCAGGTCTCGAAGGTGTTCTCCACCCATTCCGCCCGGCTCCAGGCCGCCGGCGGGGGAGTCAGCGGCGGGAACGAGACCTCGTCCAGCCACAGGTCGGCCAGCTCGGAGGCGGCCCGGACCGCCGTCCAGTCCTGAGCCGAGGGGGTCGGGTCCGGGCCGGTGGCGGCGGTCACCTTGCGGGCCACGTCCTTGGTGAAGCTCCAGTTGACGCCCGATCCGGAGTCGGAGGCGCCGAAACCGGCGAGCTGGCTGCTGAAGGCCGCCATCATCGACTGCGCCCGGGCGACCAGCTCCTCCAGGTCCACCCGGCCGTCCGGGCCGGGGCTGATGCCGAACTGGGAGAGGAAGCGCAACAGCGCCTCCTCCTCCGGGGTGCGGGGCTCCTCGGGCAGACCCTCGTCGAAGCTGTCGTCACTCATCGCGCTGCCCTCTCCCGGGATCGGTGCCGATCCACATCCCAAGGTTATTCGCTGTCTCGGCGTCGCTCGACGAATCGGCTGATCATTGGCGATGGCGCTCTCTGGTGTTGGTCATTCCGGCGCAGGCCGGAATCTCGGCCGGGGGAGATCCCGGCCTCCGCCGGGATGACGGTTCAAGGGAGTTGATCAGCGTTTCCTTAAACTCCAGCGGTAGGGTGCTGACGGCGTGTCCCGCTGGGCGCGCGAATCGGGGAGGGTTCCGGATTGACCAAGCAGACCTGGACGGCGGCCGTCGCGGCGCTGCTGTTCGTCACGCTTGCGGCCGTGATCGCCATGGTGCCGGTGCCCTTCGTGGCGTGGACCCCCGGCTCCACCTATAACCTGCTCGGCCAGCTGCCGGACGAGGCCGGCGAGCAGGTCGACGCCATCGAGATCGAGGGCGCCAAGGTCCACCCGACCGACGGCGAGGTCCGGATGGCGACCGTCGCGGTCACCCGGCCGGACAGCTCGCTGACCCTGCCCGAGGCGCTGCTGTCCTACTGGATGCCCTCCCGCGAGGTGCTGCCCAGGGACGCGGTCTATCGCCCCGGCGCGAACGCCGGCGAACTGCAGGACGACAGCATCCGGCTGATGGACGACTCGCAGTCGACCTCGGTGGTGGCGGCGCTCCGCGCGGCCGGGGTCGCCGTCGACGAGCTGCCGATGGTCGAATGGGTGTCCGCCGCCGGACCAGCGCACGACCAGCTGATGCCCGGCGACCTCATCCTCGCCGTCGACAACCAGCCGGTGGAGCGCCGTGACGACGTGGTCGCCGCGATCTCGGCCCATCAGATCGGCGAAGCGGTGAAGTTCGACCTGGTGCGCGACCGGGAGCGGCTCAGCAAGACCATCACCACCCGCGCCTCCTCCACCGAGCCGCCGACGCCGGTGGTCGGCGCCGGCTGGACGACCGGTTTCCGCTTCGACCCGGTCGTCACCTTCCGGGTCGACCCGGCGATCGGCGGCCCCAGCGCCGGCCTGCCGTTCGCGGTGGCGATCTACTCGCTGCTGACCGCCGACGACCTGCTGGCGGGACGGGTGATCGCCGGCACCGGAACCCTGGACGCCAGCGGCCGGGTCGGCCAGATCGGGGCGGTGCAGGAGAAGATCGCCGCCGCCGTCCGCGACGGCGCCTCGGTCTTCCTGCTGCCCACCGCGAACTGCGAGGACGCCAAAGTCGCCCACGAGGGCCTGCAGCTGGTGCCGGTCGACAATCTCGGCGACGCCCTGGCCGCGCTTGAGACGTTGAAGGACCCCGCCCAAGCCGACGCCGTGCCGAGGTGCCCATGACCGACGTCCTGACCGCCGCGCTGATCGAGGTCGAGCGCCACGTCGGCCGGGCCGGGTGGGATCAGCCCGCCCGGCTGTTCGCCCTGGTGCCCACGGCCGAGTTCCTGCTCGCCGAGCCATCGCTGGCGCCCCAGCTGGGCCAGGCGCCCGCCGACGGGTTCACCTCCATCGAGCAGGAGGGGTTCGTGGCCGGCGATGACCTGGCCGAGACCCTGGCCCGGATCGCCTGGCCGCCGGCCGTGGCCGGCTGCGTGCTGGCCCTGGAGCGCGCCTTCCTGCCCGCTGAAGCCGAGATCGACCTGCCGGAGGATCCGGTCGCCGCCGGGAAGCTGGTGGCCGAGCATCCGCAGCGGCTCGATCTGCGGGTGGTCGTCGGAGTCACCCGGGACGGCGCCCAGCACGGCGTCGCGCGAATCCGCAGCGCAGCGCAGGAGCTGATCGGCGGCGCCGACCTGGTTCCCGCCCTCGCCCTGGCGTTGTCACGTACATTGGACTGAACACCTGCCGCATCCGGCTGATCAAGGAGAGCTTGTGCCGACGTCCGTCACCCGACGCAGCCCGCTTGTGCCCACCATCGTGATCGCAGGCGTCCTGCTGGTGGGCTTCCTGATCTTCGCCGACCTCTGGGCGGAGAAGCTGTGGTTCGACGCCGTCACCTACACCGGCGTGTTCACCACCCAGCTGACCGCCCACGCGGTGCTGTTCCTCGTCTTCGCCCTGGTCATGGCCGCGATCGTCGGGCTCAACATGCTGCTCGCCTGGCGGCTGCGGCCGCTGGGCAGCCGGCCGGCCAACAGCGCCGTCCTTGAGCGCTACCGGGATCTGCTCGGCTCCAACCTGTGGCTCGCCATCCTCGCCCCCTCCCTGTTCTTCGGCCTGCTGGGCGGCATGACCGCCGCCGGCTCGGCGCTGGAGGTGCTGGCCTACCTGAACCAGTCGCAGTTCGGCCAGACCGACGCCTACTTCGGGCTGGACGCCGGCTTCTACGTCTTCACGCTGCCCGTGCTGCGCGACCTGCTGGGCTTCGCGCTGAGCGCCACCGTCTTCGCCCTGCTCGGCTCGGCGGCGATCCACTTCACCACGGGCGGCATCGCGCTGGGCCGCCAGTCGCTGCGCGGCAAGCGTCCCAGCGGGCCGACCGCGCACCTGTCGGTGCTGGCCGGCGTGGTGCTGATCGTCTACGGCCTGCAGAACCTGGTCGACCGCTACGGCTACCTGGTCGAGCTGGGGACGCTGTTCACCGGCCTGCAGTACACCGACGACCACGCCCGGCTGGGCGCCAAGCTGGTGATGGCGGTGATCGCCTTCATCTGCGCCGGGCTGTTCTTCCTGAACGCCTTCTGGACGCGCTGGATCCTGCCGGTCACCGGCGTGGTGCTGATGCTGGTGGCGGGGCTGATCCTGCAGCTGCTCTACCCGGCGATCGTGCAGTCCTTCCAGGTGCGGCCGAACGAGCCGGACAAGGAACGTCCGTACATGGAGAACCACATCGAGGCGACCCGGCTGGCCTTCGGGATCGACAAGGTGGAGATCACCGAGTACGCCGCGGTCACCCAGGTTCGTCCCGGGCAGCTGAAGGAGGACGCGGCCGCGCTGCCCGGCGTCCGGCTGATCGACCCGGCCCGGGTCGGCCCCACCTTCGAGCAGCTGCAGCAGGTGCGCGGCTACTACTCCTTCGCCGACGTGCTGGACGTCGACCGTTACCAGATCGACGGCACCGAGACCGACGCCGTGGTGGCCGCCCGCGAGCTGAACCTGGCCAACCTGCCGGATCCGAACTGGAACAACATCCACACCGTCTACACCCACGGCTACGGCCTGGTCGCCGCCTACGGCAACCGGCGGCAGGCCGGCGGCCAGCCGGAGTGGATCGAGCGCGACCTGCCGCCCACCGGCGCCCTCAGCCCCTACGAAGGCCGGATCTACTTCGGCGAGAAGAGCACCGAGTTCGCCATCGTCGGACGCGAGCCCGGCCAGCAGCCGATCGAGCTGGACACCCCCGGCGGCACCGAGGGCGGTCGCGAGGTCTACAACGTCTATGACGGCGCCGGCGGCGTCCCGATCGGGAACCTGGGCGCCCGGCTGCTCTTCGCCACCTACTTCAAGGACTTGAACATCCTGCTCTCCGACCGGGTGAACTCGGCCTCCAAGGTGCTCTACAACCGCACGCCGAAGGCCCGCGTCCAGGAGGTCGCGCCCTGGCTCACCCTCGACCAGAACACCTACCCGGCCATCGTGGACGGCCGGCTGGTGTGGATCCTGGACGGCTACACCACCAGCGACAGCTACCCCAACAGCCAGCTGTACAGCCTGCAGCGGGTCACCTCGGACGCCCAGTCGCAGAACGATCGGCTGCAGCCCGATCAGGCGATCAACTACATGCGCAACTCGGTGAAGGCGATCGTGGACGCCACCGACGGCACCGTCGACCTGTACGCCTGGGACGAGAGCGACCCGATCCTGCAGACCTACGCGAAGGTCTTCCCGGGCACAGTGCAGCCGAAGAGCGCGATCAGCAATGAGCTGCTGGCGCACCTGCGGTATCCGGAGGACCTGTTCAAGGTGCAGCGCTACGTGCTGGGCCGCTACCACATGACCAACCCGGACAGCTGGTACCAGCAGTCCGACCTGTGGCAGGTGCCGGTGGATCCGGTCCACACCCCGACCGAGGCGCTGGAGCCGCCGTACTACCTGTCGATCCGCTGGCCCGCCGGCCAGGATGGCGGCGACGACAAGCCGGTCTTCAGCCTGACGTCGGTCTACGTGCCGCGCGGCCGGTCGAACCTGGCCTCCTACCTGGCGGTGGTCGCGGAGGCGAGCAGTCCCGACTACGGCAAGCTGCGGGTGCTGCGGATGTCCGACACCCACCAGATCGACGGCCCGGGGCAGACCTTCAACGCGATGACCACCGACACCCGGGTCTCGGACATGCTGCGCCCGTATCTCAACCAGGGGTCCGCGGCGGCCACCTACGGCAACCTGCTGACCCTGCCGATGGGCGCCGGCCTGCTCTACGTGATGCCGGTCTACACCCAGCGCCAGGGCAGCGTCGGATCGTACCCGGCGCTCACCTATGTGATCGTCCGCTTCGGCCAGAGCGTCGGCATCGGGCAGACCCTGCAGGAGGCGCTGGACAAGACCTTCGGCGGCGACGCGGGCGTGGAGACCGGCGAGGAGCCGACCACTCCGACCCCGCCCACCGAGCCGACCACCCCGCCCACCGAGCCGGGTGAGCCGACCGAACCCACCACTCCGCCCGAGCCGGGCACCCCGGAGGAGGCCGCCAAGGTGCTGCTGCAGCAGGCGCAGGACGCCTTCGTGGCGGCCGACACGGCACTGCGCAACGGGGATCTGGCCGAGTACCAGCGGCAGGTCCGGCAGGCCGAGCAGTCCATGAAGGAAGCCCTGGAGAAGCTGGGGCGCTGAGGCTAAGGCGCCGCCAGCCACAATCCCAGCGCGGCCGCGAGCACCCCGGCGAGCAGCATCCCGCCGGCGTGCAGCAGAGCGCTCCAGGGCCGTCCGGCCCGCAGCAGGCGAGCGCCCTCGACGCTGGCGGTGCTGAAGGTGGTGTAGCCGCCCAGGAAGCCGGTTCCGGCGACGGCGCCGACCGGCCCCAGCACGCCGGTGAGCATCCAGCCGGCCACCAGGCCCAGCAGGAACGACCCGGTGACGTTGATCAGGATCGTGCCGAGCGGGAAGCCGGTGCGGTTGTGCCGGGCCACCCAGGTGTCGAGGCTGAACCGGGTGAGCGCGCCGAGCCCGCCGGCCAGCGCGATCCACAGCGGTGTCATCGGCGTCCCCTCCGCAGCAGCCGGCGGACGGCCCAGCCGCCGGCGTAGGCCAGCGCCACCCCCAGCACGGCGCTGCCGGCGCCGTAGAGCAGCATCAGTCCGGCCGACCCGGCACGTCCGAGTTCGACGGCCTCCACCGCGAAGGTGGAGTAGGTGGTGTAGCCGCCCAGCACCCCGGTGCCGGCTCCGAGGCGCAGATACCGCCGCCAACCGACGTCCTCGCCGGTGGCCGCCAGCCCGTCCAGCAGCACGGCGAGCACGAAGGACCCGCTGAGGTTGATCCAGAAGGTCACCCACGGCCACTGCCCGGCGGGCGCGCCGAAGCTGCTCTCCAGCCACCACCTGAGGAAGGTGCCCAGGCTGCCGCCGGCCAGGATCACAGCCGGCGTGATCAACCGCTTCGCCGTCACTGCCACGGGGCCGGCGCCTTCCAGTCGACCACGCTCAGCGGCACCACCAGGACGGGCCTGTGCTGGTGCCGGGCCAGGTGCAGGCCGACCGACTCGGCGAAGAAGTCGTGGATTCGCTCGCCGCGGGCCTGCCGGGCGCCGACGACGATCGCCGAGGCGCCCACCGCGCGGGCGAGGTGGGTGAGCGCGCGGTCGGCCCGTCCGGCCAGATAGCGCAGCTCCCAGGCGACCGGTGCGCCGGCCAGGGAGTCGGCGATCTGCTTGGTCAGGTCCTCGGATCGCTGCCGCCAGTCGTCGTCCTCGCGGTCGGGTTCGAGCGGGGAGTGCCGCACCGTGCCGTCGGGGAATTCCTGGTCGACGATCCGGGTCGGGTCGGCGTAGCCGAAGTAGAGCGGGCCTCCGGTCGCCTGCGCCCAGGCGGCGGCGGTGAGCGCCACCAGTGAGGACTGCCCGGGCACCACCCCGACCACCAGTGGACGGTTCGCGGCCGGCTCTATCCGGTGCGGCGCCGGTTGCGGGATCTCACGCATGTGCCACCTCCAAGGGCAGCGCAGCGCCTGCCCGTTCGACGGGACAGGAACCATCAGCCAACGGCGGTTCGGGCAGCCTGCCCCGGCGGGATCCATCGCCGTCCGTCATCCTAGCCCGATCCCCCCGCTGGACGGTACCGTCCCCAAGTCCGTCCAGCGAACGGTGCGTCTGTGTGCTGGCTATGGGCAATACGGCCCCTTGCCTAGGTTCGACCATTGGAGAACACTTCTCTCCGTGACGGTTGCCACCCCTCCGTCCGTCCGGATCTGGATCGACGACGCGCATGCCATCCTCCGCAGGGGGATGGCGGCCTCGCTCGCCAGTGAGGGGTTCGTCATCGCGGGTGAGGGCACGCGGTTGCGGCCAGCCCCCTCGTCCGACACGGCGGTGTTGTTGTTCGAGTTCGCCCCGGCCATCCTCCGGCCGGCGCTCCGGCTCGCCGAGACCCGCGGCGTGCTGCTGGTCGCCACCGTCCAGGAGCCGACCGTGGACGAGGTGTGCCGGCTGCTGGAGGCGGGCGTCCGCGCAGTCCTGCCGCGCACCGACCTCACCGTCGAATCCCTGGTGTCGACGATCCGGGCGGTCGCCTCCGGCTCGGCCGCCGCTCCCGCCCAGCTGCTCGCCCGCAGCCTGGCCCACGCCCGGCAGCACGGCGCCGGCCCGGTGGGGGCGCTGAACGACCGGGAACGGGCGGTGCTCCGGCTGCTGGCCGAGGGCTCCGACACCTTGGAGATGGCCCGGGAGCTCTCCTTCTCGGAGCGGACCGTCAAGAACGTGGTGCACGACATCCTGATGAAGCTGAACTGCCGGACCCGCGCGCACGCGGTCGCCCTGGCGACCCGCTCCGGGGTGATCTAGATGCCGTGGCTGGCCTACGCCGACGCGCTGCTGCACCGGGAGGCGCTGCTGTGGCGGGTCGGCGGCGGCGTGGCCCCCCGCGAGGCGGCCGGCTGGTTCGTGACCGACGCCGACGTGGAGGCGATCCTGGCCGGTCTGCCGGGCCTGGACGGCGCAGACCCCGCCCGGGCGGCAGAGCTCGAACAGCGGCTGGCCGGCGAGCTGGACGAGCGGCGAAGCGGGTTCCTGGCCTTCCTGCAGCAGGACGGACGGTTCGCGGGACTGGTCGCCCGCGCCGGGCTGGACGAACTCGGCGCCACCGTGCTGGCCCTGCTGGCCGCCGTCGAGCGCTCGCCGCAACGGCAGCGGCTGGTCGCCTATCTGCACGACGACATGCGCCTTCCCCGGCTCAGCCTCGGCCTGCTCGAGCGGCTGGCCGGCGTGGCGCCGGTGGCGCCGGACGCCGCGCTGGTCCGGCTCGGCCTGGTCGCCGTGGAGACCGAGGGTCCCTGGTCGAACCGCATGGCGTCGCTGGCGCCGCGGGTCAGCTGGCACCTGCTCGGCCAGGACGCCGCGGACGAGCAACTGCCGCCGGTGCGCAGCGTCCCGGCCGTCGGCCGCGCTGAGCCCGCGGCGGCGACCCTGACCCTGGTGCACGGCGCCGACGCCGAATCCCGCCGCCGGGCGGCGGCGGAGCTGCTGCCCGGACGAGCCCAGCTGGTGGCCGGCGCGCCGCCGGAGCAGCCCGCGCTCACCGTGCTGGTGCGCGAGGCGGTGGTGGCCGCGGCCGCGCTGGTCATCGAGACCGACGAGCCGCTGACCCCGCTGCTGGCGCGGACGATCGAGCGCACCCCGGAGGTGGCGTGGGTGGTCTCCAGCCCGCGCGAGCTTCCGCTCAGCTGCCTGCCCGACGTGCCCTGGCGGGAGCTGCCGGTGGAGACCGGGCTGGCCGACGAGGCGGCCTGGCAGGAGCTGCTCGGCCAGGCGCCTGCCGGGCACCGGCTGAACCGCGAACAGTTCCGGCTGGTGACCCAGGCGATGGCCGGCGGCAGCACCAGCCTCGGGCAGGCGGTGCGCCGGCTGGCCGCCGGCGAACTCGACCGGGTCGCGCTGCGCACCCGTCCGCGCTACGGCTGGGACGATCTGGTGCTGCCCGCCGACCAGACCCGGCAGCTGTCCGAACTCGCCGACCGGTACCGCGCCCGCTCGGTGGTCTACGGCGACTGGGGGTTCCCGGCCGCGCCGTCGACCGGCATCGTCTCGCTCTTCGCCGGGCCGCCCGGCACCGGCAAGACGATGGCCGCCGAGGTGATCGCCGGCGACCTGGGCCTCGACATGTACAAGGTCGACCTCGCCGCCTTGGTGAGCAAGTACATCGGCGAGACCGAGAAGAACCTGGAACGGGTGTTCGCCGCCGCCGAGACCAGCCAGGTGCTGCTCTTCTTCGACGAGGCGGACGCCCTCTTCGGCAAACGGTCGGAGGTCTCCGACGCCCACGACCGGTACGCCAACATCGAGGTCGCCTACCTGCTGCAGCGGCTGGAGCGCCACGACGGGCTGGTCGTGCTGGCCACCAACCTGCAGCGCAACATCGACCAGGCGTTCACCCGCCGGATCGCGGTCTGGGTCGACTTCCGTCCGCCGGAGGAGGCGGACCGCCGCCGGATCTGGGAGCTGAACTTCCCCGCCCAGGCGCCGGTGGGCGAGATCGACCTGGACTTCCTGGCCCGCAACTTCGCGATCTCCGGCGGCACCATCCGCAACGCCGCCCTGGGGGCGGCCTTCCTGGCCGCGGCGGACGCCCGTCCGATCACCATGGAGGACGTGGTGATCGGCCTCAAGCGCGAGTTCCAGAAGTCCGGCAAGCTGCGCACCCCGGCGGAGTTCGACAAGTACTACTACCTGGTGGCTGAGGACGATGCTGAACCTGCTCGATGATTCGCTGGCCGCCTTCCTGCGGCAGGTCGTCCCGCTGCCGCCGCGGGAGATCGACATCGCCTTCGAGGCGCCCGACAAGGAGTGGTCGGCCAAGCTCAGCCGGCCCACCGTCAGCCTCTTCCTGTGGGACGTCCGGCCCAACCTCGCCGAGCGCAGCATCGGCCTGCAGGTGGTCCGCGACGAGCACGGAAAGGCCCGCCGGCAAGGCCCGATGCCCAGGATCGAGTGCCGCTACCTGATCACCGCCTGGACGACCGAGGTCGCCGACGAGCACGCCCTGCTCGGCCAGGTGCTGGCGGCCCTGCTGGTGAACCCGATCCTCGCGCCCGAGCACCTCAAGGCCCCGCTGGTCTCCGACCCGCTGCCGGAGATCCTGCTGCGGGCCGGCGGCGACACCGAGTCCTCCGACTTCTGGTCGGCGATCGGCGGGCAGCTGAAGCCGGGGCTGGACGTGTCGGTGTCGGTGACCCTGGACGCCGCCGCCCTGCTGGCCGCCGGCCCGCCGGTGCAGGTCGTCCTGCCGACCGTGGTGGATCAGGAGGTCACCCCCGCGCCGGCGTGATCCGGGGCGGGCCCGCGCCTCACCGGTCGTCAGGGTCGGGCGGGGCGTCGCCGCGGCCGCGGAACCCCCGGCCGACCCGCCAGTCGGTGACCCGCTCGGTCTCCTGATTGTCCTTCGCACACATCGGCTGGAGGTTCTTCTCGTCGCTGTACCAGGCGACCCGCTCGTCCTGGGTCATCAGGCGACCCTCGGTGTTCCAGTGGTTCACGACCGACCTCGCATGGTCGAGGGTCCACTTCCTGACCTCGTACCCGGGCACCCTTCCGCTGTCGGAGAACCAGCGGCCGCAGTCGCTGCAGCGGTACACGTCGAAGTCCTTCGGGATCTGCTTGCCCGGGTTCTCCGCGCGCCAGTGGTCGAGGCC
Source organism: uncultured Propionibacteriaceae bacterium (assembly GCA_964563205.1). Taxonomy (GTDB): domain Bacteria; phylum Actinomycetota; class Actinomycetes; order Propionibacteriales; family Propionibacteriaceae; genus Propionicimonas. The sequence goes on from CAZLWS010000002.1 coordinate 28,758, forward strand.
CTCTTGGGTGGATCTCGCCCAGAACTTCTCGTCCACCTTGTTCTGCCAGCCGCCGTAGAACTCCTTGCGCCACTCCTCCCGGAACTGCGGGGCGATGGCGTCCTCGGTGACGAAGCGCGAGCGGTGGCCGAGATCCGCCAGGTTGGTCAGGCCCAGCTGGCTTCCAGCCATTTCGATCGCCTGGCGGTAGGACGCCAGCCGCTCGGTCATCAACAGGCGGTAGTCGGGCATCTTGAGGGTCTTGCCGAGGATCTGGGAGGCGAGGGCGACGCCCTCCCCGCTGCTGCGCCAGAGCAGGTCGTGTTCGGCCATCTCGGCTGCCATCGCACGCAGATCCGCCCTCATCCGCTCCAGGAACTCACGCGCGTCCTTGGGGAGCTGCCGGTTCGCCAGGGCTGCGTCCAGCTCGGTGCGGACGTGGCCGAGCTGGAACTCGCCCGCGGCGTCCGTCCGCGCTGCGGCGCGGATCGGGTCGCTTCCGCTGGTGAGCACCTCCATCACCGGCGTCCGCGCCGGCGCGGTGGGCTTCACCATCAGCTTGTAGGAGTTCCGCCGGGCCGGGTCCCGACTGAAGTAGTAGTGCTCGGGATGCTCCTTCGGCAGCCGCCAGCCCGCCGCGGTCGCCTCCCGGGTGACGAGGTCGACGTCGTCGACCGCGATCTTCCCGACGGACGCGGTGTCGCCGATGACCCGGGTCTCGATCGCGGTCCGGATGATGTCCTCGTAGTAGGAGCGGCGACCCTCGAGGAACTGGATCTCCTTGGTGACGGTGTCGGGGTCGACCTTCCGCGGATCCCATCCGGCGCGGTCGTCGATGAGGAGGTCTAGCTTCTTGATCTCCTCGAATGCCTCCCAGCCGCGGGAGCCCTTCCGGAACGGGTTGCGGTGCTGGCTGTTGGGCCCGAAGTAGGGCTCCCGGATGCTGCGCAGCTTGCCGAGGACGCCGTTGTAGGACCGGATCCGGTCGAGGGTCGCGATGTGCAGCTGAGCGTCCCGGACGCGGGCGCTGCGTCCTGCCACGACCTCCACCACCTGGATGTCGTGGCCGACCAGGGTGCGGACCTTCCGGTAGTGGATCTCCACGGCGTTGGTGAGGCGATCGTCGATGCGCAGTTTCGGGACGCCGAGCTTGAGCGCAAGGTCGGCGGCGTTCTGCCGGGTCACCAGCTCCGTCGGGTCGAGGGTCACCCGGCCGACGGGCTCGGCATGCTCCATCGGCGCCCGCCGGGGGCGTCCGGGGTCGCCGGCGTGCTGGTGGATCTCCAGACTGCGGCCGCCGCTGCGCAGCGTCCAGACGTCGCCGGTCTGGGTGGCCTGCACGGCGATGCCGCTCTTCTGCGCGATGGCGAGGGCGTCGGCGATCTCGGCCGCGGTGCCGCGGTAGGAGTCCGTCCCCGGGACCGGCTCCAGGTGCGCCAGGCGCAGCGGCAGCTCCAGCTGGTCCGCGCCCATCCGGCCCAGCTCGGCGTCGACCGCTGAAGTGTCTCCGGCGACCTCTTTGTAGGCGTCGCGCTCGGCCAGCAGCAGCTGGTTGCTGAGTTCCAGGACGCGGGCCGCCGCGGCCGTGGACGGTGACTTCCCGAGCCCGGCGGCCTCCCGCAGCATGGCGTCGGTGCGGTGCTGCAGTTCGGCGAAGTGCCAGCGTCCGTAGGTTTGCATGGCGGATTCGATGCGGGTCTGCATCTCCACCGCCCGGCGGTGCGCCACCCGCCCGGCGAGGAAGCCGAGGGCCGCGGCGGTGACCTCCTCGCCCGCCGGACCCGACAGCCCCTGGCCGGTCACGACAGCGGTTGCGATCTTGCCGGAGGCGAGGTTCACGCCCACCTCGACGGCGCCGCGGGCGACGAACCGTCCGGACTTCAGGGCTGCCTCACGCCAGGCGCCCACCTCCTTCTCCAGTGCCGCGCCGCCGCCCAGCAGCTTCTCGAACGGACGCATCGCGACCGCGGTGATCGAGTTGGCCAGCAGGTTCTCGAGGAACTTGCCGCCGGTCGGGCCCTGGCCGTGCAGGGCGGAGCCGACCAAGGTCGCTCCGCCGGCCTGGAAGACCAGCTCGCCGGCGGCGAAGATCATCCGGGCCGCCCGGGCCTCGCCGATCAGGTCGGCGGCGACGGCGATCCGGCGGGCCGTGTTCAGGCCGCGCAGCGCCGCCATCCCCGCCCCGATGATCTGGCCGGTGAGCAGCATCAGGCCGACCTCCAGCACGATGGAGCGGATCAGCGAGGCGAGCTTCTCGTTCGCGATCGCCTCCTGCGACCAGCTGATCAGCTGGCTGAAGCCCTCGGTGGCGGTGGTCATGTCGTTCGCGGTCGCGTCCATGCCCGCCGGCACGGCCTTCTGGTCGAGGATCTGGTTGCCCAGCGCGCGCAGCCCGCCGCTGACCCGCTCCAGCGCGGCCCGCGTGGTGATCTTGGCGGCGGCGTCGTTGAGCTGCTCCAGGCCGCGGGCGGCGTGCCGGATCTGCAGCCGAGGGGACTCCTTCTCGCCGAGCTTCTCGGCCTCGGCCGCCTTGTCGAGGTCGTCCATGATCAGGACGAGCTGGGTCAGCCGGGCGCGCAGCGCGAGGGCGTCCGCGTCCACGCCGAGCTGGTCGAGGTCGCCGGGGGCGACCGGCAGGCCGCGGGCGGCGCGGGCTCGCTGTTCGGCGGTGCGGGCGGCAAGGCCCGGGACGGCCTGCAGGTTCTTGTCCGCCTCCCGGGTCGACCACATGCCGGCCTTGCTCGCTCCGGCGCGGGTGGCCTGCTGGCCGGCTACGCCGCCGATCGCCGAGTCGAGGCTCTGCTGGGTCAAGGCGAACGGCAGGTCGGCGTGCACGCGGGCGGCGGCGGCCAGGGCGGGCGCCAGCGACCGGGGCAGGTGGGAGACGCCCAGCGCCGCGCCGTAGGCGACCAGCACCCGGATCTGCGGCATCACCGACCCGGCGAGGTCGCGCTCGCCGAGCTTGTCGGTCTTGAGCGCGTCCAGCTGCCCGACCAGCGTCCCCACCGGCTCGGCGACCAGCGCCACCGCCCGTTCCTGGGCGAGCAGCAGCGCGCCCCAGCGGGTGGCCGCGGCGGGATCGGTCGCCAGTTCCTCGCTGCGGCGCTGGACGAAGGCGATCGCGCCCTCCAGCTGCGTGCCGGCGGCGCCCCAGGCGGCCAGCTTCCGCTGCAGGTAGGGGAGCTGGATGCGCAGCAGTTCCACGGCTTTGGCGACCTCGGCCTTGCTGCCGCCCGCCCCGCCGCCGGCCTGGGCGAGGGCGACCTCGTCGGCGAAGCCGCTCTGGCCGAGCTCGTTGACGTTCTCGACGCGGGGGTCGCCGGAGCGCAGCAGGTCGGGCACCACGGGCACCCAGAAGTACGGCGGGCTGGCGTTCGTCCGGATCCGGAGCAGCAGTTCGGCGTTGAGGTCGTAGGGCGAGATCCAGCGGCTCTGGATCAGCATGTCCGCCACGTCGTCCGGGGTGGGATCGACCGGCGACCAGACCCGGATCCAGTTCCGGACGGCGCGGTCCTGCTCGCCGAGCCAGCTGAACTGCAGCGCGCGCGGCCCGCCTACCGCTCGTTTGCCGTCGACGTTGTCCTTGCTGGAGTCGCCCTTGGCGGCCCGCAGCTGACCGGGCATGGCGAGCGCCGCCAGCACAACGTCGTCCAGCGGCAGGCTGGTCACGACCACCGTGTCGGCGAGCTGTTTGCGGGCCTTGTCGCTGAGCTCGAGCAGGGCCAGGAAGCGTCCGCCCATCCGCTGCAGCGAATCCAGGATCTTCGGGTACAGCGCGCTCGCGACGGCGCTGCCGACCGCGGGCTGCCAGGCGTCCGGGCCGCGCGGGCCGTAGAGGTAGTGCCAGCCGCCGGGGCCCTGGTCGCCGGTGAGGTTCAGCGCGGTGAGCTGCCGCTCCAGCTGGGCTCTGGCCTGAGTGACGGGGTCGGTCGGCGGTGGCGGCGCGCCGGTGTCGAGCCGGTGGTACGCCGCCGGCTCCTGGGGCGGCAGGCCGCGGGCGGTGTCGATCAGCTGGGCGAGGTGGAGGCCGGGCATCAGCTCGCGCAGCGAGTTGGCGGCGATGCCCTTGTCCGCGTTGAGGTGGGCGCGGAGCTCGCGGGCGAGCGCCGTCCACGGCTGGGCGTCCGCCAGCCAGGTCAGCCGGGGGTGCGGGTCGGGCAGCTTGACGGCCGTGAGCAGGCCTTCGATCGCGTCCAGGATGGCCTTGCGGTGCAGATGGGCGTAGCCGGCGGCGGTGACCTGGTGCGGGTCGTCGACCTTGTTCGTCGGGGCGCGCATGAGCGCGACCCGGGAGGCGTCGCCGGTCTGCTGCACGACGTGGGTGGCCTCGTGGGCCATCAGGCCGACGTCGGAGGGGCTCTCGCCGGCCCCGAGCACGACTTCGCTGCCCAGCGTGAAGGCCCGGGCGCCCACCGCGGCGGCGGCGTCGGCCGCGGCCGGTCCGGTGTGGACGCGCATGGCGCCCAGGTCGCTGCCGACGGCGCCCTCGAGCTGCGTCCGGATCGCCGGCGCCACGGGCTGGCCGCCGGTCAGCCCGCCGCCGACGGCCGCGGGGAGCCCGCCCGGCACGGCCGCCGGCCGGCCGCGGGCGGGCGCGGCGGGCTTCCGGGCCGGCGCGGTCCGGCCGGCGCGCGCCGCGACGGCGGACGCCTCGCGCTCGGCGGCCTCGCCCGGCGCGGTCACCCGGACGCCGGCCCGGGCCAGCGCGGCGATCGTCCCCCGATTGCCGAGGCCGCTGGTCACCGCCGCCCGGGCCAGGTGCCGGGCCGCGGGCGCCGGCCCGCGAGGACGCAGGCGCGCCGCAGCCGGCGCGGGCTTGGTGACTCGCGCGGGGGCGGAGGAAGCTGCCGGCGCCGGGACGTACTCCCGCATGGCTCCACGCTAGGAACCCTCGGCATGGCCCGGCAGGCCCATCGGGGCAGCCTTTCGGGGGCGGCGGTGTTGTGGCGGCGGCCGGGCCGACGCAGAATTGCCCGATGACGGCAGCGCAGACCCAGGCCCCCGTCGCCGAGCGGCGATGGGCGTTCCTGTGCGGGGCGATCGGCGGGGTCGCCGGCATGGCGGTGGCCGACCTCACCGCCTACCTGGTCGCTCCAGCCGGCGCCCCGGTGGAAGCGGTCGGGTCGATGATCATCGATCTGCTGCCGTCCGGGCTGGTCAACTGGGGCAAGGAGACCCTCGGCACGGCCGACAAGCCGGTGCTGCTTGTGCTGGTCACCCTGGGCGTCCTGGCGCTCTGCGGCCTGGCGGGGCGGCTGGAATGGCGCCAGCCGTCCGCGGGCGTCCCGGTCTTCGTCAGCGTGGCGGTGGTGGGGCTGATCGCGATCGGAATCAACGGCTCCTGGCCGTGGATCGCCGCCCCGACGCTCTTCGGGCTGGCGGCCGGCTACCTGGTGACCCGCCTGCTGCTGAACCGGCTGAGCCGCTGGGTGACCGATGCGGACGCGGCCGACCCGGCGTCCAGCGATCTCACGCGCCGCGGCTTCCTGGTGCGGACGGGCGTGGTCGCGCTGGCCGCGACCGCCGGCGCGGTCGTCGGCCGCGTCCTGCAGGCGACCGGCAGCGTCATCGAGGAAGTCAGGACGGCCTTCCGGCTCCCGTCGCCGGCCAAGCGCGACCCGGTCCCCGCCGGCGCCGATCTGGAGCTGGCGGACCTGTCGCCCTATCTGACCCCCAACGCCGACTTCTACCGCATCGACACCGCGCTGCGGCTGCCGATCATCGGGGCGGACCAGTGGTCGCTGACCGTCACCGGCATGGTCGAGCAGGAGGTCACCCTGACTTTCGCGCAGCTGCTCGGCAAGCCGCTGGTCGAGCACGTCGCCACGTTGACCTGCGTCTCCAACGAGGTGGGCGGCGGTCTGGTCGGCAACGCCAGCTGGCTGGGGTACCCGATCCGCGACCTGCTCGCGCAGGCGCGACCGCTGCCCGGGGCGGACATGGTGCTGTCGCGCAGCCAGGACGGCTGGACCGCCGGAACCCCCCTCGCCGCGCTGACCGACCCCGGACGGGAGGCGCTGCTCGCCGTCGGCATGAACGGCGAGCCGCTGCCGGTGGAGCACGGCTTCCCGGTGCGGATGGTCGTCCCGGGGCTCTACGGCTACGTCTCGGCCACCAAGTGGGTGCGCGAGCTGCGGGTGACCACTTTCGCCAAGGACATGGGCTACTGGACGCCGCGCGGCTGGTCGGCGCTCGGGCCGATCAAGACCGGCTCCCGGATCGACGTGCCGCGGCGGGGAGTGGTGGCGGCCGGCCAGGTGGTGGTCGCCGGCGTGGCCTGGGACCAGCACACCGGCATCGAGAAGGTCGAGGTCGGCATCGACGGCGACTGGCACGAGGCCGAACTGGCGGCGGTGACCGGCCCGGACACCTGGCGGCAGTGGTTCTACCGCTGGGACGCCACACCCGGCGAACACCAGCTGTCGGTGCGGGCCACCAACGCCGACGGACAGCGGCAGACCGAGGACGAGGCGCCCCCGGCGCCCGACGGCGCCACCGGCTGGCACACCATCACCGTGGTGGTCGGCTGACTTCGTCCAACTCCTGGGCCATCGCCGACGCCGCTGCCGCGTTCCGTCGGGCGTACTCGCGATCGGTGGCGAGAGTCGTGGCGTGCGGTGCGTCCTGCGCGGTGACGAGCAGCTCGGCCAGCCGGACGAAGAGGTCGGCCGCAGTCCGGTAGTCCCCGGCGGCGTAGGCGGCGCGGGCCTGCGCGTCCAAGGCTTCGGCCGCCTCGAAGTCGAGCGGGATCGGCGCCGAGCCGGCCGGCCGGATCAGATCGTGGAGGGCGTGCGGCCCGGGAGTGATGGGGGAGAGCTTCATGAGAGGTGGCTTCCTGCGTCGAACCAGGCTTTGAGCTTGGGGGCGTTGTCCTCAAGGTAGGTCGGGTCGTTGTGCCACAGCGAGAAGGCCTCGGCGTAGAACTCCTCCGGCTTGCCAGGCCAGTTCTGCTTGGCGTAGGAGGTGAGCGGCGGGATCTTGTTCTTGGTGACGAAGTCGACGAAGGCGGCCAGCCGGGAGGACTTGCCGTCCTTGGTGACCTTGGCCTCGTCCTTCTTGCGCTCCGCCAGTGCGGCCTTGGAGGCCTCCAGCTTGGTGAAGGCGGTCGCCCGGTCCTGCGAGGCGGATTGCAGGGCGTTCTGGGCCGAGACCACGTCGGAGAAGTCCGTGGACGCGGCGTGGCCGGAGGGCAACGCTGCGGCCTCCTTGTCCCGCGCGGCGACCGCCTTCTCGGCCGCCTCCTTCTGGTCCGTGAACTTGTCGACCTTGTTGCCCTTGGAATAGGCGTCGATGGCGTTGGTCGCCTTCTGGACGGCGCCGACGTAGGCGCGCGCGGCAGCCTGGTCCTTCTTGGAGTACTTCGCGAGCTTCGCCCCTGCCGCCGTGAGAGCCGTGTTCAGGTTGGTCGTCGCCGTGTTCACCGTGGTCTGCTGGGCGTTGAGCGCGAAGGTGTCGTTGTTCACCACCGCCTGGGCCTTCTTCGTGGCGAACTGGGCGTCGCGCAGGGCCTTGCCTTCGACCGCGTGCCCGGCCTCGTGGACGATCGTGCCGAAGCTGGCGACGGCGGCGTTCGAGGCGTCGCCGATGAAGCCGATCGTGTCGTTGGCGAAGGCGGCGTCCGCCAGGTGCAGCGACTCGGTCCGGCTGGCCACCGAGGCCGTGGTGGCGTCGCCGGCGGTCACGCTGATCTCGTGGCGGAACTCGCCGTCCAGCGAAGCCCCGTCGGCGTTGACGATGGTCCGTTCCCGGACGAGCTTCACGCCGCTGAGCGCTCCCCGCTCGGCCGGGCTGAGCCGGGAGAGGGCGGCGTGCACCTTGTTGAGGTCCGGCAGCGTCCAGGTTCCGCTGCCGTTCTCGACCGTGCTGAAGCCGAGCGCCTTCACCGCGGTGATCGCCGCCTTCTCGTCGGCGAAGCCGGCGGGGACGGCGACCGGCCCGCGGTTCAGCAGGATGGCGGTGGCGTTGCCGGAGCCGTCGATCTTGATGCTGATCTGACCCACCGGGGCCGCGCTGCCCGCCTTCGGGCCGATCTCGGTGACCACGTCGACCTCGCCGCCCCAGTGATCGCGTTCGGCGCGCTGCAGCAGGACGTTCCAGACGTACAGCTCCTCGGGGGCGCCGACCGTGACGCCCTTGACGTCGACCGTCTTGCCCAGCTCCGGATCGGGCTTGGCGTCCTGCTTGGCCTTGATCTCGGCGCGGATGGTGGCCATGGTCGTGCCCTGGGCCGGCGGGTTGAACTTCTGGCCGCCGGTGTCGTACATCATCACGCTGCTGCCCGGGCCGCCCGCGCCGCCGTGGCCGCTGCCGCTGGCGCCCCCGATCGTGGTCGGCCCGTCCAGCGAGGCCCAGGTGCGCGGGCCGATGATCGCGTCCACGTCGAGGCCGTGGCTGCGCTGGTAGTCGAGGGTCGCCTGCCGGGTGAGCGGGCCGAAGATCGAGTCGACGGCCAGCGGGGGAGCCGCGCCATGGGCGTTGAGCCGTTCCTGGGCGTGCGCGACGTCCGCGCCGGTGCTGCCGTAGCGGATCATGCGACGGGTGGGCGCCGGCTCGGGAGCCGTGGTGGGGGCCGCCGCCTGTTCCAGCAGCGCGATGGTGCCGCGGTTGCCCATGCCGGCCTCGGTGGCCTCTCGAGCCAGGTCGGCGGATCGCGCGACGGGGATCGGATCGCGACGGCGCCGGACGGGGGCCGGCTGGTCGTCGACGGTCCGCTCCTGGTCGGGCATCAGCAGTTGTCGGGTCTTCATGGTTTGTCACCCTTGCCGCGGAAGCCGGCGCCCACCTTCCAGGTCGTCATCTTCTGGTCCTCAGTGTTGTCCTTCTTGCACATCGGCTGCAGGTTGGTGTCGAGGTTGTACCAGGCCGAGCGGGCGTCCTGGGTCGTGTTGAGTCCTTCTCTCTGGAAGTGGCTGACCACCGGCTCGGCATGGTCGAGCGTCCATGGCTGGACCGGGAATCCCGGGACGGCGCCGTGGTCGGAGTAGTAGCCGCCGCACAGACTGCACCGGTAGACGTCGAACTGACTCTGCGCCGGCGGCTGGACTCCAGGGTTCTGGAAGGCCCAGTACTTCAGGCCACCGGCGAACGACAGCTCCCGGATCTTCTCCTTGACGCCGCCCTTCCAGCCGCCATAGAACGTCTCCCGCCAGAGCGGGTGGCCGCGGTACTCCGGGGCGATCTCCCCGTCCGACACGTACTTGGAGGCGCTGCCGAAGTCGATCAGGTCCTTCATGTTGTGGTCCGTCCCGATCTTGACGAGGGCGGCGCGGAACCCATGCAGGTCGTTGAGGAACTTCCGGCGAATGCGCCGTCGCTTGCCTCCGCCCGGCAGGGGTGTCGCCATGTCGGTCTTGAGTTCGCCTTGCAGCGCCGCCACCTTCCCTCGCAGCTCCGCCAGTGGAGCCTTGGCCCCCTCGGGACAATCCTGCTTGCCCGTTGCCGTGTCGATCTTCGCGATGATGTCCGAGCCTGCGCCCGACGCCATGAAGACGGCCACGCCGTCCCCGCTCTCGGCGAACCAGATCTCGTGGGAGGCGCCGTCCATGGAAAGCCCGTCCTTGGGGCTGGGAAGCTCCACGTCGTCGCCCTCTTCGGCGGGTTCCTCGCCCGGCTTGTCGCCGCCCAGCCCGAGCGCGTTGAGCGCTGCCTCGCCGAGCCGCATGGCCTGGCGGATCAGCCAGACCACGGCGTCCTTGATCGCCTGCCGCAGGCCGTTGATGATCTCGACGATCTTCTCCGGGATGTCGCCCAGGCCGACCTGGCTGGCCAGGAAGCCGATCGCCACCGGGATGGCGGCGGCGAGGCCGCCCTCCAGCATGGTGGCCCCGGGGGCGATGTTGCCCGCGGCGATCGCGGCGATGGTGTCGACGTAGGTCTTCACGATCTGCAGGATCTCGGTGACGTACTCGATCACCGACTGCACCGCCCGGTAGAAGGCGATGCAGCTGTTGATCACGGCCATCACGCCGGTCGGGTCGAGCATGGAGAGCACCTTGGCGATCGCCGCGTCGATGATGTTGCTGACCAGCCAGTCCTTGGCCATGCCCAGGATGGTGTCCCACAGGTTGCCGAGCTGGCTGCTGATGTACTCCCAGACGGCGACCATGCCGCGGGTCTGCACGTCGGTGATGAACGCCCAGGCCTGGCCGAGCTTGTCGATCGCGCCGCGGATCAGCGCCACCTTCTCGGCCCCGATCACCTCGGTCAGGCACTCCCACAGGAACTCCACCGACAGGCCCATCACGTCGAGGGCGAGCTTGAGGATCGCCTCCCCGGAGAGCTCGGTCGGGATCTCGATGCCGAGCCCCTTCAGGCCGCGGAAGAGCCAGTCCGCCAAGCCTTGCACCAGGTGGGTGAGGATGTTGTCGAAGAACTGCGAGAAGCCCTGCTTGAGCGCGGCCAGCAGGTTGTTGAGGAAGCCGACCGGGTCGGCCTGGATGTTGTCCAGCGCCTGCTGCACGCCGGCGATGATGCTGCCGAGCAGGTCTCCGGGGAAGTTCATCAGCCGCAGGATGAGTTCCAGTACGACTTGGACCACGGTCGCCGCGAACGAGATGATCCGCGACAGCGGTTCGCCGAACTGGTCGATCACCCGCATGATGCAGCCGATCGGGTCGAGGAAGTCGCTCAGGCTGAGGCTTTCCCAGATCGCCGTGAAGGTGCCGGTGATCAGCTCCCAGGAGATGTTGAGCCGCTCCATCTCCGACTCGATCTTGCCGGCCGCTTCGGCGATCACGCCGGATTCGGCCAGCTGGGCGTAGGTCTCCGGGCCGGCGATCAGCTCGATGAAGCCGCCGATCAGGTTCTCCGCGTTGCGTTCGACGCCGGCGCCGGTGAACGGGTTGGAGCCGAGGATCACGGTGAGCAGCTTGAAGCCGCGCATGGTGTGCGCCTTCTCGCTCAGCCACTCCAGCAGCGAGTCGCGGACGAAGACCAAGATCTGCGCGATCAGGTTGGAGCCGAAGGCGACCACGTCGCTGAACAGGGCGACCGCCCGGTTCGCCAGGTCGGGCAGGGTGTCGAGCAGGTTGGGCAGGTTGGCCGGCGAGATGGCGTCCCAGGCGTCGCTGAACAGGTCGCTCGCACGTCCGATGAGGCTGAGGAAGGTGGCGATCTGGCCGTCCACCCAGTCGGCGGTCTCCTGCAGGGTGCCGCGTTCGGTCATCTGCGCCAGCACCTCGTCCTGCCCGATCAGGGTGAGGAAGTCGCTGATGATCTCGACCGTCGTGGCGTTCACGTCGGCGCCGGTGAGCGGGTTGTAGTGCATCACCTTGGTCGCCAGATTCCAGACCGGCGCCAGCGGGCCCTCGATCAGGTAGGGCTCCACGATCGGGACGATGGCGTCGCGGACGGCCTGGATCAGCTGGTCGACCAGGTCGCCGATGGCGGCGCGGATGTCGGTCAGGAAGGCGTTGATGTAGCCGCGGACGATGGCCACGTTGCCGTCGATGCGGTTGCGGACGGTGAACCGGTCCCAGGCCGCGTCGATGTCCTCGCTGATCCGGGAGACCGTGATGCGGTGCGCGGCGAGGGTGGTGGTCACCACCGTCCAGGCGGAGCTCAGCAGGTCCATCGCCTTGAGGACGACGGCGACGCCGGGTCCGAACGGCCCGGCCAGCAGCAGGGTCTCGACGGCGTTGTCGAGTTCCAGGGTGACCGGCTGCCCGGTGAGCGGGTCCTGGCCGATGGCGGCGGCGACGAGGGTGTAGCCGGGGATGCTGCGCACCACCGAGCGGACCTCGTCCAGGATGAAGTCGGGGATGAGGCTGTCGTCCTCGGTCTCCTCGCGCGCCAGTGCGCCGGGAGTCTGCTGGACGACGTGAGTCGCCTCGTGTGCCATCAGGGCGACGTCGTCGGTCCGTTCGCCGGGGCCGAGCACGACATCGCTGCCGATCGTGAAGGCACGCGCACCCACCGAGGTCGCGGCGCGAGCGGCAGCGGGTCCGGTGTGGACGCGCATCTCACTCAAGTCAGCGCCGAGGGCGGGTTCGATCCGGTCGCGCACTCCTGGGGCGACCGGGCTGCCGCCGGAGAAGCCGGCGGCTACAACTGGGGGCAGTCCCGACGGTGGCCCGCGGGGCATCGCAGGCGAGTTGCGCTGCACCGCGCGAGCCTTGGGCATTGCGGGCTGGGATTGGCTTGCGGGGGTGTCGTTGGCTGCTCGTGCGAGCGGGGTCTGCGCGAAGCCGGCCTGGGGCGAGCGACCGGGTGACGACGGAATGCGAGCCGCGGTGCTCTGCCCCACCGAGCGATCCCTGAGGTCCGGGCGCAGCCCGGAGTCTCGAAGGGTCGCTCGCCCCCGCACGGGCTTGCGGGCGACCGTCTCCTCGGCCGGCGCGACCGCCACGACGGGCGCCGGGGCAGGGGCGCGGACGACCGTGTCCGCCACGGCGGCAGCCTCACGCTCCGCCGGCTCATTGGGAGAGGTGACCCGCACCCCGGCCTGGGCCAGGGTGGCGATGGTCGCCCGGTTGCCCATCCCCCGTCCGCCGTTGTCGCGGGCGAGCTGGCGCATTGGGCCGGCGGCGGGCGTCCGCACCGGCTGACGGACCGGCGTCCGCGCAACCGGAACCGGCCGCGCCGGGCTCGGCGCCGCGACCTCGGGCGCTGGCAGGTGCTCCCGCATGAGGCAACGATAGGCCGGCGGATCTGGCCCGGATAGGTCCGCGGGGGCAGCCAACGGGGAACTGCGGCGAAGCGACCGATTGTCACGATCTGACAACGGATGCCTGGCACGTCGATACGAGACATGCCCGCCGCTGCTACCTTGTCGCCCACCGCAACCCCGCGGTTCCCCTTTTTGCCCCCACCCCCGTGAGGTTCTGCGCAATGGTGCGTCTGCCTGTTTCTACCCGTGGTCTTCGGTTGCCGCGCTGGTTGGTCCTGTTCCTGGTCGGGATCCTCTCGATCTCTTTGGCCTTGGGGTCGGAGGTGCCGGCATTTGCGGAGCCGACCACGCCGGTTCCGTCGCCGTCCGAGGAGCCAGTGTCCCCTGCGCCGGAGAAGCCGGCGGTGGGTGATTCTGATGGTGATGGGGTGTGGGATCGGCCGGACACGGTGTCGGCGGCGGTGACGGCGCGGGAGGCCGGGG
>CAZLWS010000002.1:41926-49989 GCA_964563205.1 uncultured Propionibacteriaceae bacterium
GGTGGGCGACGGCGTGGATCTGGTGGTGATCGCCACGGCTCGCGGCGTGGCGACCCGGATTCACGTGAACTCTCCGAAGGCGGTCGTGCCAGAGTTCCGCGTGATGGTGCGCACCGTCGGGGCCGACCTGGACTACACCGAGGACGGCCGGCTGGTGATGGTTGACGAGGCAGGTGAGACGGTCGCGGCGGTGCCGACGCTGGCGGCGTGGGACGGGCGGCTGGATGAGGCGGGTGACCCGGTAGAGGTGGTCCGGGTCGAGGCGTCGGTCGAGCGGGTCGCGGCGAAGGGCGAGCGTGCTGATCACGAGGTGACGCTGACAGTGCCTGCGGAGTTGGTCGAGGATCCGGAGGTGGTGTACCCGATCGTGATCGATCCGGACATGGGCCCCCTGGCGCCGTTGGACGACACGTGGATTCAGGACTCGGTCACCTGGATCCCGAACCTGCCCTATCGGCTGAGGGTGGGCGCGGCGTCCGACCATGCCACGAACACGGCCGCGGCGTCGCTGTTGCGGTGGAAGCCGCAGGTGATGCGCAACCGGACGATCCACAGTGCGGAGGCGGGGTTCTTCCAGTACTGGTCGGCGTCGTGCGCGGCGAAGACGGTGGAGGTTCACCCGGTGACCAGCGCCTGGGACCAGACCACGACCTGGGCGACTCGGCCGTCGGTGAGCACGTCGACGGGCACGTCGACATCGTTCTCCACGAACATCGGCGCTTCCGGCTGCACTCCGGCGGGTGGTTTCGTGAAGGCCAACGTGACGGCGATGGTGCAGGCGTGGGCTGATGGCGCTGATCATGGCGGTTTTGAGAATCACGGGCTGCGGTTGAACGTTCCGACGGCGAACAACACGAACACCACCTTTGAGCGCAGGTTCTGCTCGGTCGACTACGACCCGGGCCACACCACCTGTGATCGGTCGTCGCGGACGCCGTATCTGAAGTTCACCTACACGAACAACCCGCCGTGGGCGCCGGTGACGCCGTCGATCTCGAATGCGCGCGTGTTCGGGGGAAAGCTGTGGACGTCTACGGGTTCGCCGACGTTCGGCTCGTCCGCGATCGGGGTGTACGGCGCGGAGATCACGTTGACGTTCGAGGTGCGGACGTCGGAGTCGGCGCCGACGGTCGCGGCGTCGTGCCAGGTAGCCCCGGTCGTGTCCGGGGTGTGGTCATCGTGCGCGGTCTCCGGCCTGACGACCGGCGACTACGTGCTGCGGGTGAGAGCCAGCGACAGCGCAGGCAACAGCCCGTGGACGCCGTGGTTGGCGTTCGGGGTGGACACGGTGACTCCGGCGACGCCGACCGTGTCGTGCACGGGCTACACGAACACGAGCTGGTACGCCACCCGGCCGGCGGCGTCCACGTCCTGTACGTTCACCGCCGCGGGGTCGGCACAGTTCCGGTGGTGGGTTTTCAGCCAGGGCGTGTGGGTCGAGAAGCCGGTCGTGACGGCCAGTGGCGGCACGGGGACGACGCCGTCCATCTCGATCCCGATCGAGGGCTATGTCGGCGTCAAGGTGGTCGGCGTCAACCGCGCCGGGTTGGCCAGCGCGGAGGGCGTGTTCTCGTTCGGGATAGGGACGCCGATGCTGATCTTGCCGCGAGTGGATGACCGGTCGACGTCGAGCTTCCCGCTGCAGGCCGTTGGCGCGGCCAACCTGATGGTGACGACAACCCCGACAGCGCGAGTGGAGTGGCGGTACGCGCCGGCCAGTCCGGGGGATCTCACCTCGGGCTGGGTGACGGCGACCAAGGTGACGCTGAAGGCAACCGGCGCAGCGTGGGCGGGCGCGGTCACGAAATCGGGTCAGACCCTGACGACGCCGGAACTGGTGTGGACGGCCGTGGAGGAGCCGAGCATTCAGGTGCCGTCGTTGGTTCAGGCGCGGGTGGTGTTCACCTATCCCGGTGAGCAGGGCCAGCCGTCGGCATTCCTGCGCTTCCAGTTGCTGCCGCACGCGTTCGGCGGCTCGTATCCCACCCAGGACGTGGGCGCGGGAACCCTGGCGTTGTTCACCGGCGAGTACCAGGTTTCGGAGACCGACGTGTCGGTGCCGGGCTACGGCGGCGACCTGACCATGGGCCGCAGCCACAGCACCTTGACCGGTGACCCAAGCGGGCCGGCCGGCGTCTTCGGCCCGGGCTGGACGGCGGACTTCGCCGGTCAAGGGGTCGGGCTCGCGGGGTACCTCGTGACCGATCACACCGGGCTCGACGGCACCTTCGTGCTCACCTCGCCAGAGGGCGAGGCGAGCATCTATGCCCACGAACTCGGAAGCGCCGGCGCTTTGGACCCTGGCGAGTACGTCGGTGTCGGGGAGACCGCGCTGATGGGTGACACGCTGGAACTGGCGACGACCAGCACTGTTCCGGGGGTGTCGCACACCTTGACGTTGACCGAGATCGATAGCACCGTGACCGAGTTCCACCGCTCGACCGCGGGGGTGTGGTTCGTGGCTCGCACGACCGAGCCGGAGGCGAACTCCACCACCCGGTTTGTCCGCAATGGCGATGGGTTGATCGGGTGGGTGTTCGCTCCGACCCCGTCGATCAGCATTCTCTGCAACGAGACCACCCAAGACCCCGGGTGCCGGGCGTTGAAGTACACCTACACCACGGTCGCTGGTCAGAAGCGGCTGACGAAGGTGCAGTATGTGGGGTGGGATCCGAAGCCCGGCTCGGACGGCAAGCCGACCGGCGCCGCGGGCATGGCGACCATCGATGTCGCCGGCTATGGCTACGACGGTTCCGGCCGGCTGACTGAGACCTGGACGCCGGAGTCGACCGGTGACACCGGCAGCGGCCGCAAGACGACCTACACCTACACGACGATCGCGGGGAAGACGGTGGTGGCGACGATCACTGACCCTGGTCAGAAGCAGTGGCGGTTCGGCTACACCGATGGTGTGTTGACCACGGTCAAGCGGGAACTCGACGCTGCGGCGGGCAGTGGCGACGCCACCTGGACTGTGCGCTATGACGTCCCTCTCTCAGGCACCGGCCTGCCCAGCATGCAGCTGAGCAACGTGGCTACCTGGGGCCAGTCGGCCACGGACGCGCCGGTCAGCGCCACCGCAGTGTTTGAGCCCGACCACGTCCCCTCCGGCACCAGCACCGCCACCACCGCCGCCGGCGACTGGCAGTACGCCACCTTGTCGTACTTCTCCAACATCGGCCGCGTCACCAACGGTGGTGTGTTCGGCGCCGGGGAGTGGCTGATCGACTCGACCCGCTACGACCAGCACGGCAACTCCATCTGGACGCTCTCCGCAGAAGGCCGAGCCACGGCGTTGGCCGAGTCTGGTTCGGCGATGGCCGTGGACAAATACGCGACGCACACCGTGTACAACGCCGCCGGCACCCGGGTGGAGGCCAGCTACGGGCCGATGCGCCAGGTGACGCTGGAGAACGGCACGACGGTGTTCGGCCGGACCGTGGTCGAGACTGATTACGACGACGAGACCACCGATGCGCCCAAGACCGGCCGTCCCACCACCGTTCCGGAGGGCGGGTTCATGCTGGCGGTCGAGCAGCGCACCGGGGTGACCGACAAGGTCAGCCCGGCGGCGACCGGCAGCACCTGGGACGTCAAGAAGGTCCGCTACCGCTACGACCCCGTCGTCTCCGGCGACGTGTCGGGCTGGACGCTGCGGGCACCGACCCGCACCTCCACTCAGGACGGCTCCGGTTGGGCCACCACGATCACCCGCTACGACGCCGACGGGCGGGTCATCGAGACCCGCAGCCCCGCCGGCACTGCCATCACCAACGGCAGCGCTAACGACGTCTACTCGATCAAGACCACCTACTACACCCACGACGCCTCGGCACCCTTGGCCGAGTGCCGGAACAAGGCCGGCTGGACGGGCCAGCTGTGCCGGGTCGCAACCGCCGGCAACCCCTCGACCGGGTATCCGGTGCCGGCCACGACCACGAGTGGTTACAGCCTGCGTGGCAGTGTCACGCGGGTTGAGGAGACCGCCGACACCTGGACCCGCGCCACGGTCACCAGCCGTGACTACCTGGACCGGGAGACCGCCAGCAGCACGTCACTGACCGGTCACACCACCCTGACCAGCACCACCACCTACGACCCGACCACCGGGCTGGTCACCGCCAGCACCGGAAACGGAGTGACCGAAGCGTTCACCTACGACACCTGGGGACGGATCCGCACCGCCACCGACGGCACCGGGAACACCGCCACCACTGCCTACGACACAGCCGGGCGGGTGAAGACCTTCAACGACGGCAAGGGCACGTACACCTACACCTACGACGGCACGGACGCCCTCGGCAAGGCCGAGCGTCGCGGCCTGGCCACCAAGATCGACCTCGGCTACGCCAGCGGCGCCGCCGACGAAGTCAAGGGCGCCTACGACCGCAGCGGAAGCCTGGCCCGCCAGGACCTGCCCGACGGCTACCAGATGACCTGGACCCGCAACGTCGCCGGCCAAGCCACCGCACTGACGTACACCAAGACCGGCGAATCCGTGATGTCGTTCGCCCAGACCTACGACCATCTCGGCAGGGTCAGGACCGCGGCCGGCCCGGCAGGGTCACGGACCTACCGGTACGACGATCGGGCCCGTCTGATCCAGGTGAACGATCAGGTGACGGCGACCGGGTGCGCCACCCGGAAGTACACCTTCGCCGGTGACAGCAACCGCACCCAGCTGGTCCACTACGGCCCGGACGCCGGTGGCGGCTGCCAGACCACCACCGCCGCCAAGACCGAGACCTATGCCTACGACCAAGCCGACCGGATCGCCGGCACCGGCTACACCTACGACCGCATCGGTCGCACCCTGACCATGCCGGTCGGCCACACCGATCAAGCCGGCACCACGGGCGCGAGCAATCTGTCGGTCGGCTACCACGCCAACGACATGGTCGCTTCCCTGGAACAAACGGTGCCCGCCGGTGCCGGGACCGTCCTGAAGAGGCAGACCTTCACCCTCGATGCCTCCGATCGGATCTCCCAGGCCGTCACCCGCACTGACGGTGTCGCCCTGCGAGAAACCCTGAACCACTACGACGGCAGCAGCGACAGCCCGGCGTGGACTCAGGTCAAGACCCGGCCCAACGGTAGCGCGGGCTTCACAACCGCGTGGAACCGCTACGTCTCCGATATCAGCGGCGGTCTCGCGATCGACGTCGATGACCAGGGAGTCGCGCTCCTGCAGCTGGCCAACCTGCACGGCGACGTCGTCGCGACCGCCACTCTCGGCCAAGCCGGTGTCAACCAGTACACCGAGACCGACGAATACGGCCGACCAGCGACTGGCGCAACAAGCCCACGCTACGGCTGGCTCGGAACCCACCAACGCGACACCGCCACCACAGGCGGCCTTACCCTCATGGGTGCCCGCCTCTATGCACCTGCCACAGGCCGATTCCTCACGATCGACCCCGTCCAAGGCGGCAACGATAACCGCTACACCTACCCCGCCGATCCCATAAACAAACAAGATCTCGACGGACGGTCGTGGGACCTCGCGGCTTCTATCGCGGGGGCGGTCTCACTTGTCGCTTGTGTTGCCTTTGGACCCATGGCATGCGCAGTCACATCTGTTGCCGCTACCGTAGTCTCTGGCATAGCTCGCTACGCGAAAGGAGAGCGTGGTTGGGACCTCGTCCGTGGAGTTGCAGGGGACGCGGTAGGGATCGTGCTCAAACCGCTTCGCGCGTACCGAACGATCTCACAGGTCGCGAAGCGGGCGGCTCCCGGCGTAAAAAAGGCGCTGATTGCCAAGCCGGGTGGCAAACTCTTTCTCAAGAACTCCAAGAACCGACGTGTCAAAGGCCCTAAGGTGAACCCTTGGCGGTTGATGCGGCCGTGGTATCGTCCCGCGAGTTACGTGCGATCGGCACAGACCAAAGGAAATCGCCTGCGATTCGGCCTGAGGGCGACATACTCGGTGTATGCGGCCCGGTCAGTGCATGATAATTTTCGATCGTGGAGAGGGAGATGATCGCTTGACCGGTTGGTCTCTTCCGTTGGCTATATGGATTCCGCTTTTTGCAGTCGGTAACTGGTTGGTATTTCTTGGGCCCGACGAAGAGCCGCATGGTGAGAGGAATTTACGAAAACGCCTGATGGCGCGGCTGCCGGCGCTCGGACTGTGGAGCACGTCGGGTATTTGGATGACGGTCGGCTTGATATTCTTCTCCGCTGATGATGGCGTGGCGGAGTTCTTCTGGATAGGTGTCGGGTTCGCATTTGCCGCCATTGTGTTAGGCCTCTGGTATCGAAAATGGCCTTGGTGGTACGACGGGTCGGAGAGTCCGGAGCTCTAACCTGATTGCGCGACATCCACAAGACCAGGACTTCGATTGGCGCTCAGCATAGGTTTGGTTTTGAGCGCATCCGACGCGTGGGCTTCAGGTGTAGTTAGGGAGGTCCTGATGAATCTCGACCGATGTCATCGGCCTTCCTGGACTTGACAAGGAGATATGATATTCACGGTGCCGTTCGTCGGTGGAGTTGTTGAATGGTTGACTATCTTTCCCTTCCTGAGCATGCACAAGGTTGGCTCTTGCCCCGCGGGGAAGGCGGGGCGCTGGTGGAGGCGAGCGGGCTCACTTTCAGGAGAATTTCTGTGGAGTGTGAGACAAATGAGTCGTCGGTCACGGTGGTGCTGGAAGATCCAGCGGACGGGGCGGAATTTAAGATACTATTTGTACATATTCGAGAGTTTGTTCTTCGGGACGACGGCATTCGAATGCGTTCTTGGGTGCAAGATGGTGCCCTAAATTGTGCAGACGTGTTCGGTTCCTTTTATGAAATGGAGGTGGGTCCCTACAGCCTCGAAATAACAGCCGGCGGGGTTCGAGTCGAGTGGTATCCGCCGATGACTTCTGGGTGACAGGTTGTCGCACCACCACGGGCCTGGGGACCGGGAGCTGGCTGCAGGCCTGCTGCGTCCGGTAACGCCGAGCCGAACACGGCCGACCACGTCACTTGCCGGCGCCATCGAGCTACGTGCGATCGACTGGGATGCCGAGGGGGAGACGTTGGGCCGCCCCCGGGCCGAGATCGTGATCCGGCAGGACGTGGTCCGGTCCGGGCAGGCGCAGGTAGCGTTGCGCATATGCATTCGACTGGGCCAGAGCGCCGTCACCTGTTGGCTTTGACGACCCCGCAAGGTGGGGAGGGCTGTGGCATTGGGTCTTGAGTTTCCCGGAACCCATTGGATCGACGGTCGTCTGTATTCGCTGCTGGAGCGGCCGCCGGGTGAATGGCGTGTTGCGCACCTCAGGTCGGCGGTGCACATTATGGACTCGTCGCCTCCGATTCGCTCATTGGAGTTGTTGTCGAGGATGCGGGCGCCCCTGCGCCATCTGGTCGTGACCGACTACGGCATCGAGGATCTGTCAGCGGTCAACGACTTCGCCGAACTGCGGACGCTCGACCTCTGGCCGAGTGCGGAGGCTTCGGGCAAGGTGGAACTTCAGCGGTTCCGGAACCTCACCGAGCTCGCGGTCCCGAGTCGATTCCTGGCGCCGATAGTGGCCGAGCATCCGCTGAAGACGTTGTCTCTTGGTGGACGAAGCCGAAGAGCGCGACAGGATCTTGTTGCCCTCACGTCCCTGGAGAGCTTGCGTCTGGACTTGTGTCCGATCCCTTCCGAGCTGCCCTCCTCGTTACGCGAACTGAGTGTGAGCGGGCTTCGCTGGCCGGCCACGCAGCAGCAGCCTATCGACGGCATTGAGGGAGTGGAGGAACTCGAGCTTGTCTCGATTCGTGGCATACGCGATCTGGGAGCGTTCGGTCGGATCCGCTCGCTTCGAAGGCTGTATCTCGAGGACTGTGATGAACTGGAGTCACTCTCTGGCCCTGCCATCAGCGCGCATGCCGAGGTCATCCTCGTGGGGAGAGATCGGCTCCAGCTGCCCCGAGGAAAGCAGTAGACCCATGCCGTCGGCGTCGCAGACGGCACCGAACTGTCGCTACCGTGAGGGCCGCCTGGCTGCTTCCATGCGGAGCTGCGACAGGATTAGGGGCTCTTCACAATCGAGGGTGTAGGGCGGGTCTGAATCCGCCGGTCTCGAGTA
>CAZLWS010000003.1:0-5566 GCA_964563205.1 uncultured Propionibacteriaceae bacterium
TCACCGCCTCGACGGCGGGTGGCCCGTTGGCTGCCACGATCATCCCGGTCAGCACCACCGAGTACACCGTCGAGGTAACAGGAATGTCCGCCGACGGCGACGTCATCGCCACCATCCCCGCCGGAGCCGCCGCCGACGCCGCCACCAACCCCAGCACCGCCTCGACTAGCACCGACAACACCGTCACGTACGAGTTGCCCGAGGTGGACGAAACGCCGCCGACAGTCACCATCAACCAAGCCGGCGGACAGACAGACCCGACGAGCGCCTCGCCCATTGTGTTCACCGTGGTGTTCTCCGAACCCGTCACCGGATTCGACGACCCGACAACCGACGTCGACCTGTCGGAATCCACCGCCGGCGGGCCACTCGCCGCGACCATCGTCCCGGTCAGCACCACGGAGTACACCGTCGAGGTCACCGGCATGTCCGCCGACGGCGACGTCATCGCCACCATCCCGGCCGGCGCTGCAGCCGACGGCGCCACGAACCCCAGCACGGCCTCGACCAGCAGCGACAACACCGTCACCTACGAACTGCCCGCAGCGCCGCTGACGATCCAGGTTCCGGCCGACATCGTCGTGTACGCCGACCCCGGTGACTCCGGGATCGCGGTGGACTATCCGGCGGCCACCACCACCGGCGGCGTGTCACCCGTGTCGGTGGTCTGCGATCAGGCGTCCGGCGATGTGTACCCGCTCGGCGTGACGACGGTGAGCTGCACCGCGACGGACGCCGCGCAGCAGACCGCGACCGACAGCTTCACCATCACGGTGCTCGAGAGCGATGAGCCCGACGACGGAGATGACGGCGACGGCGACGACGACCTGCCGAACACCGGCGCCGATCCCTCGGCGCCGCTGGCAGCCGCGGCGCTCCTGCTGCTGCTCGGCGGAAGCCTGCGACTCCTCGTCCGACGCCTTCAGGCCTGACGTCGTGCGCTGACTCGAAGATTTCCGACCGTGTTCGGGGGCCAATCTTCGAATCAAGCCGGTCAGATGTCGCAGGAGCAGATGCGGTTGTACTCCACCACCTGCTCGCCCTCGATGGCCCAGGCTTCGGCCTCGGCGAGGGTGGCGAAGGCGCGCGGCGCGAGGCGTCCGTTCGCCATCAGGACGCCGATCTCGATCTCCTCGCGCGGATCCGTCCAGTCGATCTGTGCCGTGGTCGTCATCGGTGACCTCCGTCCCTTTCCGGTTCAAACACCGTAGCGGACGGGATTATTCGATCCCGCTCAGCAACCACGCGAGCCTGCGCAGTACGCTCAGCCCAGAGAGCTCAAGCCGGTGGGAGTCGCGATGAGTCGAGCATCCGGAGCGCGGTGGCGCAGCGCGGTGGCGGGCGTCCTGATCATCGTCGGGACGCTGGCCATCCCGCTCGCCGCAACCGCCTCCTGGGTGAAGGCTGCGGCGTTCGACACCGACCATTTCGTCGCCACTACCGCGGAACTGCGCAACGATCCCGCTGTGCAGGAGGCGATCGTCCACGGCGCCACCCAGGCGATCATGACCGGGCTGGAGATCGAAGCCCGCACCCGTGGCGGCCTTGCCGGCCTGGCTGAGCTGGCCGGCCTGCCGCCGCGCACCAGCGAACTGCTGCCCGCGCTCAGCGGCCCGATCACGCTGGCCATCGAGGAGTTCGTCGAGCAGCAGGTGGGCCGGGTGGTCGAATCCGACCAGTTCGGCGGCCTCTGGGACGCCTCGGCGCGCGCCCTCCATGGCCAGGTGCTCGCGCTGTTGCAGGCCGACGAAGGCTCCCTGCTCGGCGTCGAGGACGGCGCCATCTCACTGCGCATCGGCGTGGTGGTGGACGCCTCCCGCGACCTGCTGCTCGCCGAGGGCTTCACCCTGGCCCGGTTCATCCCTGACAGCCAGGCCACACTGCGTCTGCTGGAGGTCAACCCCGCCACGGTCGACACCGCCCGAGCCGCCTATCGGGCACTTGCCACCAGCACCGTCGCCTTCCCCATCGCGGCGGCGGTGGCGCTGATCGGCGCGGTCCTGATCGCCAACGACCGGATGCGGGCGGTGCGGCGGGCCGGCTTCGCGGTGGCTCTGGCCGGGGTGGTCATGCTGCTCGCCCTCCAGTTCGGGACGGGCGCACTGGCCTCCGCCCTCACCGGCTCGCTGGGCGAGCCGGGAGCCGACCGCGTGGCCGGCTACCTGCTGGCCAACCTGCGAAACTCCGCCACGATCATCCTGGTCAGCGGTCTCGCCGTCGCCGCCATAGGCCTGGTGCTCGGCCGCCGCCCGTCCGCTCCCGAGCAGTTGGGCTGAGCGACTCTTGACAGGTCACTTGCTTTTTGCAAGTGTGAAGTCATGCACATCTTCATCAACCTTCCCGTCGCCGACGTCGAGCGCGCCAAGGCGTTCTTCGTGGCGATCGGCTGGAGCATCAACGAGAACTTCACCGACGAGAACGCGGCCTGCGTCGTGATCGAGGACGACAAGTACCTGATGGTGCTGCGCCGGGACTTCTACCAGACCTTCCTCGACGACAAGCAGGTCGGCGATCCGGCGACGACCTCGCTGGCGCTGATCTCCTTCGACCTGCCCAGCAAGGGCGACGTCGACGCCTTCGTCGACCGGGTCGCCGCGGCCGGCGGCGTCGTCGGACGGACGCAGGACCTCGGTTTCATGTACCAGCGGCAGTTCGACGACCCCGACGGCAACCACTTCGAGCCGTTCTGGATGGATCCGGTCGCGGCCCAGCAGGGCCCGCCCGCCGAGTGACCTCTGGCGAGCCCGCGGCGGTCGACGGCCTGACCGCCGCGCTAGGGCTCGTCGGACAGCGATGGGCGCTGCTGATCGTCCGCGAACTGCTGGACGGGCCCAAGCGGTTCGGCGATCTGCAGCGCGACCTGCCCCGCATCCCGTCGAACATCCTGACCACCCGCTTGAAGGAGTTGCGCGAGTCGGGCCTCGCCGTCCGGATCCCGCTCGCGCACAACGCGCTGGCCTACCGGCTCACCGAGCGCGGCGAGGCGCTGCGCGACGCGATCGAGGCCCTGGACGCCTGGGGCGCCGAGCCACCCGGGACGACCGAGTGAGTCGTGTTCAGGGGTCGCTAACCAGCGGCCTGACGCCCAACCATGCCCGGAAGCCGACGGACGTGTTCGGCGGCGGCATCGGTCGCGGAGGCGGGGAGGCCAGTCTCGCGAAGCACGTCGGGCAGTCGCTCACCAACATGGCGGAACACCGGGCGGACCTCGTCCAGAAGCCTGCCGGGATCGACCTGGGCTCGTTGCGCGAGGGTGACCCAACTGGCCTCCGTGGTCTCTTCGCGAAGGAATGATCCGCCGATGTCCATAGCGTGGCGCTGATCCACCTTCGGCCAAAGGAAGACGGGCAGCGAGTCATACAGGGGGGCCAAGCGGACGACGCCCTCAGTGAACAGCAGCACGGAGTAGTTCTTGCCGTGCGCGTCCGAGTTCCCCACCGCCGTGTTGAAGGCGAGTTGCCGGACGAACGGCCACACCTGACCGTGAGGCTCCAAGAGCTTCATCACGTCTTGGGCAGAGACCGAGTACTTCTCGTACGGCGGCTGGCCGAGCGCCTGGGTCAGGTCTTCGGCGTGCAGGCGGATCGCATCGGCTCGGTCCCAGCGCTCCACGGCGAAAGCCCGCTGCCCGCGAAACTCGACGACCTCCGACCGCGACGCGGGAATGCCCGCCTCCAGAGCCAGGTCGAGGCACGCCTTCTCAGCGAGGTCCGCGTCCGCGAACCTGGCCGCCGCGGGCTTGAAGATGTGAGTGGACGGGTGCTCGTAGGTCGCCCAGAACCAGCGGTCACCGATGCGCGCCAGGGAGAACTTCGCCTGCTGACCGGCCAGCGACCATCGCTGGATCACACCGGCTGGCGGGGGTGCCTGAGGGTCACGGCGCAGGGTCGCGATCCGGTAGGCGATGTCGTCCTCGCTGGCTTCGAGCAGCGGAACTTCCGCTCGTCGGGGCAGGTCCGGCGACGATGAGAGGGAGACCGCCCCCGCGACATCCTCACCCAGAACCGCAAGCATGCTGAAGGTGTCGGTGGTCACGCTCGCGGTGGCTGCAAGACGCGCCCTGGTCTCGTCGTCCTCCGGCAGCAGATTGTCGAGATAGGCGAAGGCGACCTCCGGCTCGATCGCCTCCGCAAACGGCAAGGAAAGCGAGAGCGGGACGTTTGGATGGCCCTCCGCGTAGGTGAAGGTCGCCGACTCCTCACCCGTGCGATCGAAGCGCCCCGCCAGCCGGCCATCCAGGAAGGCGAACAGGCTGTCAGGCATGGCGTCGGATCACTTCGTCGGGGTCGACGTCCTCCAGGCGCTTTCCAGACGACACCGAAGGAAGCGCAAGCGCATGGACGTCCAGCGCTTCGAGGACCTGCAGCACCTTGGCGAGTTCAGCGCGGGGATGACCGGCTTCGACGTCGGCGACGAAGCGGCGTGACACACCGGCCTTCTCGGCGAGCTGCGCCTGAGTGAGTCGCGCCACGGCACGTTCCGAGCGCACCGTCTGTGCAACATCGTCCACCGTTGCGAGGAATCTGTTCCGCATCACCATGTCGCAATGGTAGATCTCAACGCGCCCGAACGCGCACATCGTGGCCCTACTTCTTGGCGCGGACCACCGTGCAGTCGTTGTCCATCAGGCTGGGCAGGGCGGTCTTCGACAGGGCGATGCCGACCTCGACGTCGGTGCAGACGGTCTTGCGGAGCACCCCGCCGGCGGTGTCGGTGTAGATCGCGGCGGCCCGCTTGGCCTTCGCGATGCGGTTGCCGTCGACCGTCGGCGTCGCCTGGCCGGCCACCTGCAGGCCGACCTCGCCGCCGGTGATGCGGTTGCCGCGCAGCACCGGCGCGGCGGTGTCGACCACAGCCACGCCCACCCCGTTGCCGGTGAACCGGCTGTCGGCGATCGAGCCCTGGGCCGGGCCGAGGAAGCAGGCGCCGCACTCGCCGTTCTGGGCGAACTCGCTGTCGACCACGCTCACCCGCTGCCCGCCGGCCACCGAGATCCCCGCCCAGCCGTTGTCACGGAAGACCGCGCGGGTGATCTCGACGGTGGTGCGGTCGGGGCTGGCGGCGGCCTGTCCGCCGGTGAGATCCACGCCGGCTCCGCCGCCGCCGTCCTTCGCGGCGCGGGCGCCGCCGATGGCCACGTCCTCCAGGGTGAGGGTCGGGCCGGCGCTGGTGACGATGCCCGAGCCGGGGACGGCGGCGTCCCGCTGCAGGGTGAGCTGCCGCAGCCCGACCGCGTCCGGGGTCATGATCAGCACCGAGATCTCCGGGGCGGACGACAGCAGCCGGGTCTCGTCGCGGCTCTCCCCCACCAGGGTGACCGAGTCGAGCAGCACCAGCGGCCCGGGCAGCGGGTAGTCGCCGGCGTCCAGGTAGACGATCGCGCCGACGGCGGCGGTCGCCACCACCTGGCGCAGGTCGTCGGCGGGGGTCGCGGTGATGCTCGCAGCGGTTCCCATCGTGCCGGTCAGGTTGGCGGTCAGCCGCGCCAGCACCGCCTGCGCGATCGGCCCTTCCGCGGTCACCGTCTTCAACTCAGCAGTCAGCAGCGAGACGAACTCCGCCTGCG
>CAZLWS010000003.1:5666-48159 GCA_964563205.1 uncultured Propionibacteriaceae bacterium
TGTCAGCGGGGCCAGATGGCTGGGGTGAAGGCGATGCAGCGGTCGTCGTCGGGGTTTCGTACGCCGTCACGTACTCCCGAACCGCTGCCACCAGTCGCTGCACGGCAGGCGGACACGAGGAGGCTCTCGTTGAGCTCGGGGACGGCGACGTCGGAGGCGGGGTCGCTCCACAGCCACCACACGTTGCCGCTGCCGCCGCCAGGCACGCAACCCAGATCCGCAAACCCCGCACCTGCCGAACATACACTGGCCACCGCCGAACGAAGAGTGAGGACGTAGACGCAGCCCGAGGTCACTCCGGCGGCGCAGTTCAGAGTCATGCCGGGCAGCACGGTCAGCCCGCCCATGCCGGCCACCGTGCCGGCGAAGCTGATCGCCGAAGTCGTGGTGCCGCCGCGGGCCTTCACCGCCGCCCAGAGCGTCCCCAGGTTGAGCGCCAGCGACTTCGGGTCGGGGATCGCCCGGAAGTTGATCTCCAGCGAGGTGACCTTCTGGCCGTTCACCGTCACCGAGGTCGTGTACTTGCTGAGGGTCTTCTTGGTGACCCCGCGCAGCCACGCCTGGCCCGCCGAATCCACCCGCACCACGGCCGGGCCGAGGATCCGCGGCATCTGGTCGAAGCCCGGCTTCAGCAGGGTCGGCAGCTTGATCTTGATGTCCTGGCCGCGGAAGGCGCCCAGGCCGATCGTGTAGCTGATCAGCTTGCCGCCGTTGCGGGCCAGCACCTTGTCCTTCTTGTGGCCCTGGATGTAGGAGTCGTCGCCGTAGCCGCCGAGCAGGGTGTCGTACCAGCCGGGCTCGGCGTCCTTGTTCTTGCTCGGCTTGCCGCCGGTCGTCAGGTTGTCGTCGGCGTTTAGGATGTCGCGGTCGCGGCCGCCCCACAGGACGTCCTTGCCGGTGCCGCCGACCAGCCAGTCGTTGCCGGCGCGGCCCATCAGGATGTCGGCGCCGTCGCTGTAGACGCCGTTGCGGTCGACCCGGCCGTCGCGGACGTCATTGTTCAGGAACCACTCCCGCGGGCTGGCGCACTTGGTGAAGGCCTTGGTTCCGCAGAGCAGGATCTTGGTGAACTTGGTCTTCTTGGCGTAGAGCGCGAAGGTCTTCTTCTTGGTGGTGTTGTAGCCCAGCAGCGTCCCGTCGTTGAACGGACGGTCCCAGCTCGACTCGACCTGGGTGACGACCCACTTCTTGCCCGACTTGCGGTAGCTCAGCGCGTACGAGGTCGCCAGCGCCTCCGCCCCGGAGATCGCGTCGTCGCCGAAGCCGCCGTCCAGCACGTCGTCGTCCCAGCCGCCGTAGAGGATGTCATTGGAGTACAGCACGCTCTTGGGCTGCTTGGCATCCACGTTGATGCCGGCCGACCACGCCTCGTCGCCGAACAGCAGGTCACGGCCGGCGCCGCCGGAGAGCCAGTCGTGGCCCCAGCCGCCGACCAGGTAGTCCGAGCCCGCGTCACCGTAGAGGACGTCGTTGCCGCCGCCGCCGTACAGGGCGTCGTCGCCGGACTCGCCGTGCAGTTCGTCGGCGCCCCAGATGTCGAGCATCGCCGTGCCCGCGGTCGCCGCCTGCGCCTGGGTGAGCTTCGGGAACAGCCACGGACGGGAATCCGGGCCGCCGTCGGTGTAGTCGAGCAGCACGACCACGCGCATCAGCTTGCCGCCGAGCAGCGTGACCACGTCCGGCCCGACGCCGGTCAGCTGGGCCAGCACGCTGGCCACCGGGGTGGCCCGCAGGACGTAGCCGTTGTCGCCGATCAGCACGTCGGAGTCGGTGTCGTTGCCGCCGGTGTCGTCATTGCGGCCGGCGCGAGTGCCGGCGCCGCCGAAGAGCAGGTCGCGGCCGTCCGGACGATCCCGCATGGTCACCAGCGAGAACAGCGCCGAGCTGCCGCCGATCAGGTCGTCGTTGCCGCCGTTGCCGAACAGGACGTCGTCACCGCCGCCGCCCTCGATGTAGTCGTCGCCGTCGGTGGCCGCCAGCGCCGAGGCCTGCAGCACCAGCTTTCCTGCCCCGTCGCGGTAGGCGCTGACGGCCAGGTCGATCGAGCCGTCGCCCTGGATGACGTCATCGCCCAGCTGGCCGAAGATGACGTCGTTGCCCGCGCCGCCGGCGAGGTAGTCGTCGCCCCAGGCCTTGACCGTGGCGGCCTGCGCCAGGATGTCGTGATCGAGCAGGGTGACCCGCAGGAAGGAAGGCCACCAGCCGGTCGGGGTGAGGCTGAAGCTCTGCTCGACCCGGGCGTTGTCGCCGAAGATCAGGTCCTCGCCGGCGCCGCCGTCGACGCGGTCGTTCCCGACGCCGCCGATCAGCAGGTCGTCGCCCGCCTCGCCGCGCAGTTCGTCGCCGCCGCCGACGGTGTTGGCCAGGACGGCGGTGCGCCGCTGCAGCAGGGTGCCGCCGCTGTGGGTCTGCGCGATGTAGCCCAGGTCGCCGATCACCACGTCATTGCCGCCGCCCGCGCGCACCGCGTCGGCACCCTCGCCGCCGATGACGACGTCCTCGCCGCTGCCGGTGGTGATGGTGTCGTTGCCGCCCGCTGTGGCCCGGGTCGCCAGCGCGAGCCGGACGGTCACCGGGATCGCGCCGACCGCCGGCGCGGCAGCGATGGCGGCCATCAGCGCCGCGTACTCGGCTGCGGAGAGAATGCCGTCGGCGAGGCCGGTCCAGTTCGGTTCGGCGGCGGCCAGCGCCCACAGCACCAGGCCGTTGTCGCCCAGGACGGTGTTCGTCCCGTCGCCGGCCGTGATCCGGTCCGCGCCCACGCCGCCGATCACGACATCCGCGCCGGAGCCGGCGGTGATCGCGTCGGCGCCGCCCAGGGTCGGCAGGATCGTCTCGGCCACCAGTTGCATGAGCTGGCCCGCGCTCCACACCAGCCGGACGGCGCCGAGATCGCCGATCACGATGTTCGCGCCGTCGCCCGCGTTGACCGCGTCGGCGCCCTCACCGGCGATCACCAGGTCATTGCCGCTGCCGGTGGTGACGGCGTCATCACCGGCGCCGCCCTCGACCGCCGTGACGGTCAGCTGCACCAGCGCGCCCGCGAGGTGATCGGTGACGATCGAGCCGGAGTCGCCCAAGACCACGTTGGCGCCCTCGCCCGCGTTCACGACGTCCGCCCCCGCGCCGCCGATGACGAGGTCGTCACCGTCGCCGGTCGAGATCACGTCGGCGCCGCCCAAGGTGACCCGGACCGCCGTCACCTGGCGGCGGACGAGCAGCCCGGCCGACCACTGGAACGCCGCATGGCCGAGATCGCCGATCACCACGTCATGGCCGGCGCCGGTGGTGATCGTGTCGGCGCCCTGGCCGCCGATCACGATGTCGTCACCGGCGTTGGCAGTGATGACGTCCGCGCCGGCGCCCGCGACATCGCCGAAGTCGATGACCAGGCCGACCAGCGTCTCGGTGTTGAGCGAGAAGTCGCCCGGCCCGCCGTAGCCGGCGACGCCCGCCGCCGCGGCGACCAACGCCGCCAGTTCGGACGGGCTGAGCACGCCGTCGGCCAGGCCGGAGAGGTTCGGGACGGCGTTCGGCGCGAACCACAGCACCAGGCCGTTGTCGCCCAGCACGATGTCGCCGTTGCTGCCGGTGATGATCGTGTCGTCGCCCTGGCCGCCGAAGACCACCAGCGGGATGGTGGAGGCGGAGCCGTCGACGTAGTCGTCATCGGCGGCGGTCGGCCGGCTGCGGTCGGGGCCCTGGGTGTTGAGCACCAGGTGGCCGTCCTGGCCGGTCAGCAGGGTGACCGTGACCCGGTCGTCGCCGAGGCCGGTGTTGAGCCAGGTGGTGGTCCGCCGGCCGGCCCGGTGGACAGTGCCGTCGATGACCACGGTGTCGTTGCCGTAGCCGGTCCAGATCCGGACGCCGCCGGTCCAGTCGCCGCCGGCGGCGGCGTAGCTGATGCCGGCCTGGGCGAGCCCGACGACGGCGATCTCGGCGCCGGCCGCCAGGCTGGCGTCCCGTCCGAGGGCGGCCGGCAGCCGGTCGGTGATCAGCACGTCGGAGTCACCGACGGTGGTGCTGTAGTCGCTGATCAGCAGGGTGCTGTGACCGGCGCCGAACTGCAGGTTCAGGGTGCCGTCGACGTCGTCCAGCGTGCCCAGCAGCATGTCGGGCTTCTGCGGGAGCAGCACGTAGGCCTGGTCGGAGACGTACACGCGGTCGTCCCCGGCGCCCAGATCGACGTTGCTGACCGCCACCGTGCCGCGGACGTTCAGCACGTCGTCACCGGAGCCGAGGCCGAGGTTCAGGGTCTCCACGCCGGTGTAGGCGATGCCCTCGGTGCGCCGGAAGCCGTCGATGCCGAAGCCGGCGCCGGTCGCGGTCAGCTGGATCCGCCGCAGGCCGGCGGGGTCGTTGACCTCGCCGCGGAAGCCGATCAGGAAGCCGCCGCCGAACTCCCACACGTACACCGACGGGGCGCAGGGGCTCTCCCCTGCCAGGCCGCAGCTGGTGCTGCGTCCGAAGACGTCACCGGGGCCCAGCGGGTAGAGCAGCTCCTGCAACGCCTGCTGCAGCTGGGCGGCCGTGGTGGTCGCGGCGTTCACGACCACCGAGCCGATGGCTGCGCCGAGCTGGGACAGGGTCAGGGTGTAGCTGGCGGCCTGCGGCAGCACCTGGTACAGCAGGTCGAGCGGACGGCCGAGCGCGTCGAGCAGGGTGCGGGCGACCATGCCCAGGCCGGTCAGCGTGGTCTGGGTGAGCCAGCCGAGGTTGTCCTTCGTATCGCCGGTGTCGTTCAGGTTGACGACGTCCGAGCCCGCCCCGCCGTCGATCACCAGGGTGGCGGCCAGCAGGTCGAGCAGCCCGTCCGCGGTGCCGACGTTGACGACGTCGTCGCCGGCGTTGCCGAACACCCGGGTGTGCCCGTCGATCGTCCGGACGTTGAAGACGTCGTCGCCGGCGCCGCCGTCGACCTCGGTCGTCCCGGCGTGGGTGGTCGCGACCGTCAGCAGGTCGTTGCCGCTGCCGAGCAGCAGCCGCAGCGCCTCGAAGCCCTCGTAGCGGATGCCGGTGGGCGCCATGCCGAATCCGTCGACCCGGGTGCTGGTGAGCGTGCCCGAGGCGCCGGCGGTGCGGGCGCGGTCGTCCACGATCACGGTGTCCACCTGCGCGGTCTCCACGGCCTCGCCGTTGCTGGTCTGGACCGGGAACGGGTGCCCGGAGCTCTCCCCCGGCAGCAGGATCGGAAGGTAGGTCGCCAGCTCGACGTTGTACGGCGGCGCGGTGTCGAAGCCGCCGAACACCTCCAGCCGGCCGCGGATGTCGGCCAGCGTGGTAGTCACGAAGGAGACGGTGACGGTGTGCTCCGGGGTCGTGGAGGTCGCCGGGACGGTGTAGCTGATGTCCGACGAGCTGCCGCCGATCCGGACGGTGTCGCTGCCCAGCCCGCCGAACACCCGGACCGTCACATTCGCCGCGGTGGAGAGGACGCGGAACTCGTCGTCGCCCTCCTGGCCGTAGAGGTAGAGCTGCTCGATGTCACGGAAGCTGACCAGGCGGCCGCCGCCGTAGACGCCGGTGGCGGTGACGACGAAGAGGTCGTCGGCCTCGGTGCCCACCAGGACGACCAGGTCGTTGCCTTCGCCGCCGTCGATCGCGACCAGCGCGTTCGCCGCGTACTGCACGACGTTGTTGCCGCCGCCGGCGTTGATGTACGGCACCGAGTCGGCGCTGACGAAGCTGCGCACCACGAAGGTGTCGTCGTCGGCGTCGCCGTAGAGGTAGACCTGCCCGATGTTGTGGACGAGCTCGAAGACGTCGTCGCCGGCGCCCCCGGAGACGGTCGTCTTGAACCGGACGCCGGGCGACAGCAGGCCGCGTGAGGAATCGAAGCCCACGCTGGCCAGCACGCCGAACTCGTCGTCGGCGACGTAGCGGTCGGCCGGCGGCGCGGGATCGATCGAACGCTGCACCTTGTAGATCTGGCCGATCCGGACCAGGTCGTCGCCGGCGCCCAGGTCGAGCAGGAAGTCGGCTGCGGTGTCGTCGAAGGCGACCACGTCGTCGCCGCCCAGGGTGTAGAGCCGGATCGCCGGGCTGACGTTGCCCACGCCGTTGTCGTCGTCGCGGGTCAGATCCGGGCCTTCGTCCACCAGCGGGTAGCCGTCCGGCGCGCCGACCAGGCCGAGCTGGTAGGTCACCATCTCGACGTCGCCGAACAGGCCGGTCGTGGCGTTCCGGTTCGACAGCAGGCCGACCAAGCCGCGGGAGCCGTCGGCATTGGCCCGCATCAGGACGGTGTCGGCTTCGTCCGAGCCGTAGACCCACACGGTGTGGAGCCGCTGGGCGTCGCCGGAGTTGTCGGAGACGTCGACGCGGGAGGTCCCGTTCGTCCACAGATAGACCCGGGTGACGTCGGCGCCGCCCTGGCCGTCGATGCTGATCCGGCCGGCCAGCAGGTTGGCGGTGTGCTCGCCGGCGGGGTTCACGACGAACAGGTCGGCGCCCGCGCCGCCGTTCACGAAGGTGCGGGTGCTGGTGCTGAGCACCTGCACCTGGTCGGCGCCGCTGCCGAGACTGAGGGTGAGCGTCTCCGGGGCCGCGATCCCGGCGGCCGTGTCACGGTAGGTGACCGCGACGTCGCTCGCCATGCCGAAGCCGGTCACCGTGTCGGCGTCGATCGTCCCGGCCAGGTCGCTGGTGGAGCCGGTGGCGTCCAGGAACAGCTGGTCGACGCCGGAGCCGGCGGTGACCTGCAGGTTGCCGAGGATGCCGGTCAGCGCGCCCGGGCCGTTGCCGACGATCACCTGGTCGTCGCCGGCGCCGGCGTCGACGGTGGTCAGCCCGGCGATGGTGTAGACACGGACGGTGTCGGCGCCCGCGCCGGCGTCGATCCGGGTCGGCCCGGCGTGGGTGCTGCGGACGGCCAGCTGGTCGTCACCGGAACCGAGCGCCAGGGAGAGATCCTCGAAGGCCTCGTAGGCGATGCCGCCGCCGGTCATGCCGAGCCCGGTCAGGGTGTTGAAGGTGAGCTCGCCGGTGTTGGCGGTGGTGTCGCCGGCGTCCGAGATCAGCACGACATCGTGGCCGTTCTGGAAGCTGCTGTCCGGCAGCTGGGTGCGTCCGCCGTCGAGGGTCAGCAGGGCGTTGATGCCGTTGAGGGTTCCGCCGGCGTTCGGCCAGGTCGTGGCGGTCGCGCCGGTTCCGGCCGCGCTGCCGACGGCGACGATGTCGTCGCCGCTGCCGGTGCGGATGACATGCGGCACCGCGATGGCGCGGACGGCGACGCGGTCGCTGCTCTCGCCGAGCTCGATCAGCACCGAGTCGACGCCGTAGTTGATCGCCGCCAGGCCGGGGGTGTTGCTGCCGGACGCGGCGGTGGTGGAGGTGAGCCGTCCGGCCGTGATGACGAGGTCCTCGCGCTGGCTGGTGCCGTACACCTCGAGCCGGTCGGCGCCGGCCGAGTCCTGGACGGTCACCTGGGCGTTGCCGGCGTCGCGGAGCTCGACGCGCACCAGGTCGTCGCCGCCGGCCGGGTTCAGCACGGCCACGCCGGTCCAGGACTGCGCCCGCCACGCCTGGCTGCCGACCGCGACGCTGCCGTCGGCGTCGCCGATCAGGAAGACGTCGGCGCCGCTGGAGCCGGTCAGCTCGATGCGCTCGAAGATCCCGTCGAGCAGTTCGGCGACCGCGCCGGCCTGGAAGTCGGTGGCGCCGGCCAGCGAGCCGACCACGAAGAGGTTGTCGTAGACGCCGACCGCGGCGCTGATTGACTCGACCAGGGTGTCGGCGCCGCCCGAGTCGCGGAAGGCATCCCGGCCGAGGCCGCCGGTGACAATGTCGTCGCCGTCCCCGGAGTCGAGGACGTCGTCGAACGGCGAGCCGACCAAGGTGTCGTTGCCGGCCCCGCCGATGAGGGTCAGCGCGAGCAGGTCATGCGCCACGGCGGCGGCGTTGATCGTGTCATTGCCGGAGCCGCCGTCCACCACCAGGGCGTCGCCCTCGGAGCGGACGCCGCCGGAGATGACCACGCTGTACCCCAGCGCGACCGTGACCGCCGCCGAGGTGCTGGTGAGGGTGATCGCGTCGTTGCCGGCGCCGCCCAGGACGCGCACCTGGTCGCGTCCGCCGCTGCCGAGCCGCAGCCGCAGGCTGGCCGGCGGGGTCCCGGTGAGGTGCCGCACCAGCAGGTAGTCGTCACCGTCGCCCGCGTTGATCTCGACGGTCTCGAAGTTGGCGGCGGTCCGGCTGAAACCGCCGGCGGCGTTGACGATGCCGCCCGCCACCACGTCGGCGAGGGTGAGCGTGGCGCCGCTGTTGGAGAGGCCGACGTTGTCGCTGCCGCCGCTGAGGGTCAGGAACAGCGTGTCACTGCCGGAGCCGCCGTCGATGGTCAGGCCGGTGACCCCGGCGCCGGCCCGGTAGACGGCCTCGATCTCGTCGTTGCCGGCGTCACCGAAGTAGGCCTTGGTGAAGGCGTTGCCGATCAGCCGGTCGTTGCCCGAACCGCCCCGGAGCGTGACCGCCGTGCCGTTTCCGCCGTGCCGCAGGATGTCGTCGTCGGCGCCGCCGTCCGCCGTGCCGTTGGCGGCGCCGGCGATGGTGATCAGGTCGCGTCCGGCGCCGCCGTTGAAGGTGAAGAAGCCCGAGCCGTCGTGCGCGATGACGTCGTCGCCGTCCCCGCCGTTGATCGTCACCGGGACGGTCACCGAGGAGTCGATGAACACCGAGTCGCTGCCCGAGCCGAAGTCGCCCTCGATGCTGCGCACGCCGACGTAGGTGTTGCCGCGGCCGAACGACTTCACCAGGATGGTCGCCGATCCGTCGGAAGCGGTGGCGATCTGAGTGATGGAGAAGGTCTCGTCCTCCTCGTCCTCGCCGATGTTGCGGGCGTTGCGCCGATCCAGGCTGCCCGCGTTGAGGACGAGCTTGCCGTTCTCGATGGACGGGTTGAAGTTCCGTGGACTGCCTGGCGATCCGGCCAGATAGGTCGGCTTCGGGAACTGCAGGTAGCCGAGGGTGAACTTGGCGGTCGCCGAGAAGGTCCAGAAGAGGAACTCGATCTCGATCTTGATCTTCAGCTCGACCTTCACCCGGCCGCTCGGATCCATCGTGCGGGTGTCGAACCCGAAGCTCGCCGACACCCCGACCCCGGCCAGCGTGAACCCGAAGGCCCGCACCCGGACGCGGGCCGACACCGACAGTTCGAACAGATAGGTGCCGTCGGTGCGCGCGATCGAGGCCACCCGGAAGTTGAAGCTGCCGACGATGCCGAAGTCGTTGGAGCCGATCGTGAGGTTGCCGGAGAGCCGGACGTCGAAGCTGCCGTTCGACCACAGCTCGACCGAGCCGCTGAGCCCGGCCAGCCCGAACAGGTCCACCGAGGCGCTCGCCCGCAGATGCCAGGCGGAGCCGTTGACCTCGATCAGCAGGCTGGCGTCCAGCTTGATGATCTTGAGCAGGTCGACCTTGCCGCGGACGTCCAGCAGGAAGGAGTTGGGCGCGATCCCCAGCAGGGTGGTGCTGGAGGAGGTGTTGAGCTTCAGCTTGCCGGCGGCCTCGATGGTGAAGATGCCGCCGGGATCCTCGATCTTGAACGAGACGTCGAGGAAGAGCGCGAAGCCGGTGGAGGTGAGCGCGGCGCCGCCCCTGGCCTGGAACTCCAGGGCGCCGAGCAGGGTGAACCTGACGTCGAAGGCGAGCTGGAAGCCGCTCGGGCCGACGGTGATGTCCAGGCTGCCGTTGGCGGTGGCGAGCATGAGGTTGATGGCGCCCTGGAGATGGAGCTTGAAGCCCACCGGGATGGACGTGGCGCCCAGGGTCTGAACCCGGCCGGTGGTGTTCAGCTGCAGCTGGACGCTCAGGCTGGCGCCGAAGCTCAGGCCGGCGCCGCCGAAGCCGCCCACGCCGGCGCTCAGGTCGACGTTGGCGACCAGGCCCTGGGAGTTGATCCGGAAGCCGCTGTCGGTCAGCGTCAGGTGGCCGAGCGGGCCGATCGCCAGCCGGCCGTTCACGATCAGCGTCAGCTCGGTCGGGCTCAGGCCGAACTCGATCTTCGCCATGATCTCGATCGTGTTGAGCAGCTTCAGCTGGCCGTACATCAGCAGTTTCACGCCGGGCTGCAGGGTGACCGTCTCGGTGGCGATCACGCCGGGCGAGGAGTACACGAAGGTGCGGTTGCCGGGGTTGGCCGGGTCTTCGGCCGTCAGCCGGAAGGTCTCGACAGGCATCGCGACCAGGCTGCTGACCGTCGTGTCGTAGACGGTGTTGACCTCGAGCAGGAACTGGCCGTTCAGCTGGACGCCCGGGATGGTGTTGCTGGAGACGGTCAGCTGGATGCGGCCGGCGAGGCCGGTCTTCGGGCCGATGAAGACCCGCAGGTTGATCTGGCCGGTGACCGCTCCGAGGAACGGGATCTCGCCGCCCACGGCGCCGTCGATGACGAACTCGGCCTGCAGGTCGCCGGGGGTCAGGTTCGCGCCGATCCGGATGACGCCGGTCAGGGTGATGAAGTTCTTGATGATCAGGGTGGCCTGGATCCGCGCCACCGCGTAGACGCCCGCCGCCGCGCCCGGACGCTCGTTGCCGGCCAGGTCGGGGGCCGCCTTGTACACCGTGATGCTGGTCGGGTCGCCCGGCTTGAGCAGCGGCAGGAAGGAGGCCGGGATCACGAAGGTCTGGTCGTTCAGGGTTGTGTTGAACATCACCGAGACCGAGCCCTGGATCAGGAAGTCGGGGCTGCTCGGCAGGCCGAGGCTCGCGCCGGCCGACACGGTGAAGGTGCCCGCGACGCCGAAATTGCCGCCGAGCAGGTCGGTCTTGATGAACAGCAGGCCGGTGGCCGCGCCGTAGGTGATCCGCGCCGAGCCGGCGCCGAAGGAGAGCTCGCCGGTGAGGTAGAGGGTCATCGACGGGGTCGGGGTGCCCTCGAGGGAGAAGAAGATCCCGCCCTGCAGCCGCAGCAGCTCGTTGCCGCCGGCGGTCACCACCAGCTGGCCGACCAGTTCGAAGCCGAAGCTGTAGGGACGCAGCGCGAAGGTGCGGGTGACGTCCGTGCCGCCCTCGCCGATGCCCTTCAGGGTGAGCGTCTCGACCTTCTCCTCACCGGTGAGGTTGATCTGGAAGGTGCCCTTGGCGAACATCTTGATGCCGTACGGCTCCAGCGCGGCGAAGTTGGTCTCGATGGTGGCGACGCCCCAGAACTGCGGCACCGAGGTGCTCGGGTCGCCCATGTCCAGCACGAAGACGCCTGAGGTGGAGCCGATCGTCCCGAGGTAGATCACCGACATTTGGCCGTCGAAGCTCAGCTTGACCAGCTTGCGGGCGGTGTCGATCTCCAGCACGACGTGGGCGCGCAGGTCGAGCAGCGGCTCTTCGGTGAGGCCGCCGGCCTGCAGCAGCAGGCCGCCGGTGATCTCGATGTAGAAGGAGGTGCCGCGGGTGATCAGCTTGACGGTGCTGCTTGCGCCGGCGCCGGTGTTGCCGGCCAGGTCGCGCCAGCTGCCGGCCAGCACCTCGATGCTCACCGTGCCCGGGTTGAGCGTGCCGGTGTACAGGTAGCGGACGGTGGTGTCGTTGATCAGGACGGCGCCGTGGTCGGTGACGGCGGTGAGGCTTTCAGCGCCGGCGCCGGAGAGGGCCAGCTGGACGTTTGCGAGCAGGTGGGCCAGGTCGAGGCCGGCGCCGACGCCGGTGTAGCGGACGTCGAACCAGATCGCCGTGGTGAACGAGGCCGGGTCGACGGGCGCCGCGTCCAGCGCCGCGTCGGCCGGGTCGTACCGGTCGCCCTCGGTGTTCGACCAGCTGCCGGCGATCCACTGGTACTGGAAGTTCGAGACGCTGATCGGGTTGCCACCAAGGTCGGTCTCCTCGGTGACGGTGAAGCTGAAGAAGTACCGGAAGGTGGTCGCGCTCAGCTGGGCGGGGCGGCCGTCCACGGTGATGACGCCGTTGTCAGCGGTGATGGTGAACTCGGCGGCGGAATCCAGGATGCTGGCGACGTCGACGCCGAAGCCGCCCAGGTCCGGGAAGGTGACGTCGATGTAGCCGCGGCGGTTGAAGTCCTTGGAGTCCACGACCTGGCCGGGCGCCGGGTTGACCACGGTGGCGGTGGTCTTGGCGAGGGTGAACCGCTCGACCTCGGCGGAGTTCAGCCGGCCGCCGGTGTCGGCGAAGCTGCCGGAGACGAAGGTGATGGTGTAGCTGCCCGCGGCGAGGGTTGCGCTGAACGAGTACCGGTAGGTGTCGGAGGAGCCGACCCGGACCGGGGCGCCAAGGGCGATCAGGTTGCCCGCGGCGTCCCGGAACTCGATCTCGCCGCCGTTGATGGTCGCGTGGTCGAGCTGGAAGCCGCTGGACGGACGGAAGACGATCTCCAGGTACTTCAGTGCGTTGAGGTAGTCCAGGCCGATGGTCTTGCCGTCGATCGGAGCGGGGGTGACCGCCCCGGTGTCGGGGTTGGTGGTGGAGTGCTGGCCGTCGCCGGTGGCGCCGACCACGGTGAAGCTGTCGGTCATGGCGCCCGCCGACGGTGGCGCCCGGGCCGGATCCTCGCCGAAGCTGGAGAGATCGAAGACCACGTTCACCGCGCCGGAGGCGAAGCTGCCGGTGAGCAGGTAGCGGTAGGTGGCGCCCGAGACCCAGATCGGGGTCTGCGGCAGCAGCTGGATGCTGCCCACGCCGGCGCCGGTGAGCGAGAACTCGTTGGGCAGGTCGGTGATGGAGCCGAGATCGAGGCCGTAGCCCAGGCCCGGCTTGAAGGTGATGTCGAGGTAGGTGGTCGCACCGGTGATCGAGACCGGGAAGGGCACGCGCTGGGCCTTGTCGGCGGCGTAGTCAGCCGCCTCGCTGGTGGTGCCGGCGACCGGCGAGCCGGCGACCAGCTGCGGGGTGACCCCGTAGCTGCCCTGCGGATCGACCGCGGCGTCGTCGGCGACCTTGCGGGCGCTCACGATGACCGGGACGCCGAAGACTCCGTCGCCCAGGTAGATCAACTGACGGCTCTCGTCGATGGTGACCAGCACCCGCACCTCCACGCCGTTCTCGGTGCGGGTCTGGTTGAAGAGCTGGATGCCCGCGATGCCGGCGGCCAGGTCGGCGAAGTCGGCGAAGGTGAGCGACTCGGGGTCGAGGTTCAGGCCCGTGAGGTTGCTGAGCTTGATCTTCAGCACCGAGGAGCCGCCGGTGAGCGTCCACGGGGTCGGTTCCTCGGTGGTAGCGTCCGGGGCGCCGATGGTGGCCGAGCTGGTGAACGCCCAGGAGCCGGCGATCGGGGTGACCACGATCGTCCCGGTCTCGGCGAAGGCGCCGGTCACCCAGAACCGGACGGTCCAGCTGGTCGCGGTGGAGCTGACCAGGATCGGGGCGCGGTTGCCGTCCAGCACCGCGGTGCCGAGGCCGGTGCCGCTCAGCACGAACTCGGGGGCGAGGTCGAGCAGCGATTCCAGGTCGATGGTCTTGCCGCCGGCGGCGGTGAAGGTGACGTCGATCCAGGTCCGCCAGCCGCGGTTGTTGATGACGTTGATGTCGACGTTCGCGCCGGCGCCCGGGTCGGCCACGGTCGCGGTGGCGCCGGTGACGGTGAAGGCGACGACCTTGGCCAGGTTGCCGGCGCCGGTGGTGGTGACGCCGTTGACGGTGACGTCGGCGTTCTTGATCGCGTTGGCGGCGAAGCTGACGGTGACCGTGCCGACCGTCCACTTGTCGTCGGTGAGGCCGCCGACCGCGTAGCGGTAGCGGGTGACGCCGGCCGCGCCGATGCCGGCCTGCGTGAAGTAGTCGACGCCGGTGCCGGCGACCAGTTTCGCCTGGTCGGCGTTCGCGCCGGTCAGCACGTCGATCTGCTCGCCCCCGTGGACGTAGTACGCCCGCCAGAGTTTCCGGTCGCTGCTGGTGGTGTCGAAGAGCAGAGGGGTGAACGCGATGCCGGTGGCGGTGGTGACGGCCAGGAACGGGATCGGGACGCCGCCGACGGTGAGGGTGGTGTCACCGATCTTGACGGTGAACTCGGCCTGGGTGTCGAGGATGCTCGCCACGTCGAGGCTGGCGCCGTCCGGAGCCCGGAAGACCACGTCGATGAACGGGGCGCCGCCGTCGTTGACCAGCGAGACGTCGATGCTGCCGCCGCCCGCGGCCGGCCCGCCGACGTTCACGTCGGGGTTGGCGCCGGTGGCGACCGGATCCGGGGCGTCCAGCACGTCGAACTCGACGTCATTGCCGGAGGAGTCCTTGAAGCCCATCTTCAGCTTGCCGTAGAGGGTCAGGATGCGGACCTGGTCGGGGATGTCGGCCAGGAAGAGCACGGTGGCGTCGCCCTGGGCCACCTTCGACAGGTCGACGTAGAGCCTGCCGGAGAGCGAGATCTGGTTGGCGGCGAAGTTGAGCTTGCCGATGATCAGCATCTTGCCGTCGGTGGAGATCTTGACGATCACCTCGCCGTTGAAGACCTGCTCGGAGGTGAAGATCGAGTACACCTTCGCGCCGCCGGTGATCACCATCGGCGAGGTGAAGGCGGCCAGGAAGCCGCCCATGCTCGGGTTGGCGGCGACCGCCTTGGCCTGGTTCGCGACCGCGTTCTTCAGCGAGGTCAGCCAGGTGTCGGCGGATTCGGCGGTGGGCAGGTTGGCCACGCTGGAGCGCAGCTCGAACGGGTCGTTCAGCGACGGCAGCGTCTTGAAGAACTCCACGCCCGCGGAGAAGTCGTTCAGCACCAGGCCGATCTGCGGCACGATCATGACGCCGCCGGGCACCTCGACGTTGAGGAAGACCTGCAGCGGGCCCAGTTCGCTCAGGCCCACCCGGATCGTCAGCCCCATGCCGGCGATCGAGAAGCCGCCCTGGATGCCCATGAAGAAGACCCGCTGGGCCACCGGGGTGGTGGTGTCGAACTCGCCGATGATCTGGAAGTTCGAGTCGAGCTTGAGGATGCCGCCGACCAGGCCCGCGTTGATCTCGCCGCCGAAGAGCTTGCCGGTGACGGTGACCGCGATGGACGAGATGCCGATGATCGGGAACTTGCCCTGGGCCAGCAGCGCCGGACGGATCTGGATGCCCTCGATGGAGCCGGAGAACTGCAGCTGGTCCAGGCCCTGGATGCCGGTGATGCTGGCCGACAGCGAGAGGATGAAGTCGGCCGGGTCGTTCTCGATGTCGGGCCACTGGATGCCGATGGCGTTGATCTTGACCGGCATCCAGCTCGGCCACTGGAAGGAGCCGCCGGTGGCCGAGCCGATGGCCAGGAAGACCCCGAAGCCGGGCCGGGTCTTGAAGTCGCCGTTGCCGGTGAAGCCGAAGTAGCGTCCCTCGCCGGTGAGCTTGACCGAGCCGATGCTGACGGTGGCGCCGACCGCGTCGAAGCTCACCAGCAAGTCGTCGGTGCCGACGGCGCCGGTGTCCAGCTGGAAGTTCCGGGCGGTCAGGGTGACGTAGGTGCCGATGACGATCTCGAGGGTGTCGATGTTCAGCTGGAAGGCGTCGACATGGCCCTCGCTGAAGGTCAGCGCGATCCGGAAGGCCTCGTCGTCCGGGGTTCCGTCCGGGCGCACGTCGTCCGCGGTCTTGCGGTCGGTGAGAGACGCGCTGACCGTCTTGCCCGGGAACAGCTTGGCTCCGCCGGTGGC
Organism: uncultured Propionibacteriaceae bacterium; assembly: GCA_964563205.1. Lineage (GTDB taxonomy): Bacteria > Actinomycetota > Actinomycetes > Propionibacteriales > Propionibacteriaceae > Propionicimonas. Next base: position 21,230 of record CAZLWS010000003.1, read on the forward strand.
GATGTAGATCGAGCCGGTGAAGTCGCCGATCGGGTTGGCGGCGTCGAAGTTCACCTTCAGCCCGTTGACGCCGACCCGGATGTCGTCCAGTTCGAGGATGCCGGCCAGCCCGATCTTCGGCGAGGCCGAGGTCAGCTCGTTGCCGGCCTGGCCCGCGGGCAGGGTCGACCCGGCCGGACGGTAGGTCAGCTCGGCGGTGCCGAGGGTGAACCCGTTGTCGCGGATGGAGAGGCCGGGCACCAGCGCGGCGGGCACGGTCGACGGGTCGACGTCGTTGTTGACGCTGATGTTCGACTTCGCGTTCGGATCCCACGGCCGCAGCTTCCCGCTGATCCCGAACTTCGGCAGCGTGAGGTCGGCGGTGTAGATCCGGATGAGCTCCTGGCCGCGTGCCGCGGCCGGGTCGTAGCCGACCACGATGCCGGTGGCGGTCAGGATCGCCACGTCGGGGATGATCGCCTCCAGCGAGCCGACCCGCAGCGACCACTTGCCGGTCGGCTCGATCCGGATGTTGCCCTGCAGCAGGCCGAAGACGTCCACCTTCAGGTCGAAGATGCCCATGATGCCGAGCAGGGTCACCGACGGCTGGTCCTTGGCCGGGGTGGTGGTCACCTGGGTCGGGGCGCCCGGGCCGCCGGTGTTGGCGGTCTGGTTGAAGTCGAGGGTGGCCCGGTCCAGGCTGATCGCGATCGACAGCACGACCATGCCGTCTTGGAAGCCGAAGTCGGCCAGGCCGATGCTCGGGCCCTGCAGCGAGAGCGGACCGAGGTTCACCGAGCCGCCGGTGGTGGATTCGCCCGGCGCGGAGGGGTCGATCCGGAAGGTCTGGGTCTGGCCGGCCGCCCGCAGGTTGCCCAGCGGCGGCGCCCCGGCGGCGCCTTGGGAGTAGAAGTTGCCGACGAAGGTGAGGGTGATGTCGCCGGACTTGAACAGCGGGGTCGCGTTGGCGGTGTTGGCGTCCTTGAGGAAGTACCGGTAGGTCACCGAGGTGGCGCTGTCGGCCAGGCCGGCGATCAGCAGCGGCACGCCGCCGGTCAGGATCGGACGGTTGTTGAGCGTGGCGTCGGCGTTGCCGGAGGTCCGGGCCAGGTCGGCGACGCCGCTGCCGGTGAGCTGGAACGGCACGGTGGTGTTGAGCAGCACGTCTTTGCGGATCGGGGTGCCGTCCAGGCTGGTGTAGGTGACGTCGATGTAGCCCTGGGCGTTGAGCTGCGCGACCGTGATGGTGCCGCCGTTGGCGGGGCTGGCGACCGCGGCGACCGGTCCGGCCTCCTGCTGGACGACGGCGGTGCCGGGCTGGATGCCCGGGGTGAAGCGGACGAAGAACTCGTCCTCGCCCATGGCTGTGACGCCGGTCTGGGTGGCGAATGAGCCCGGCAGGAAGCGGACGGTGATCAGGCCCTCGGGCAGGTTCCCGCTGAGGGTGTAGGTCCAGACGTTGCCGGTCTTGACCGGGGCGCCGACCGGCTGGACGGAGCTGACCGCGCCGTTGACCAGGATCTGGAACTCCGGATCGGCGTCGAGGATGGTGGCGTCGTTGATGCCGACGCCGTTGAGGTCGGTGTAGACGACCTTGAGCTGGTTGGTGGCCGGGGCGTCCGTGCTGCCCTTGTACGGCCCAGCCAGGTCGGCGGTCGGGAACAGCACCGAGTTGCCGGTGGTCGGCGTGGCCGAGGCGATGTAGTCGTTGGTCGGGAACAGCTTGAAGGCCAGCACCTTGAAGCTGTTCAGCCGGAAGCCGGTGGCCGAGCCGATCGTGAAGGAGGCGTGGCCCTGCAGGAAGGCGATGTTGGTTCCGCCCACCTTGATGGCGACGCCGACCGGGTTGAACACCAGGTCGAGGTCGCCCAGCGGCTGCCGGGTGAGGCTCAGGTTGCCGGTGATCTGGAAGACGTTCGCGACGCCGATGCTGACGCCGGTGGCCTGGAAGCCGAAGGCGTTGGCCGCGATCGCGCCGCTCATCGCCGCCAGGCCGTTCGGCAGGTCGGCGGCGATGGCGCCCGGGGTGAGGATCTCGCCGGAGGTGTTGATCGAGAAGTAGACGGTGCCGCTGACCGTCAGGCCGTCCAGGCCGAGCAGGGCGAACTGGCCGCGGGCTCGCAGCGCGAAGCCGGCGCCAGTCGCCGTCTTCACCTCGATGGCGGCGTTGGTGATCAGCACGCCGATGGCGTTCGGGTTGTCGGAGCCGTCGTCGAGCTTGGACGGGCCGCGTCCGATGAAGATCTCCAGGCCGGCGCCGGAGAACATGCCGGAGGCGATCACGATCTGGCCGGCGCGGAGTTCGAAGAAGTCGCCGAGGTCGAGGGAGACGTTCTGGATGACGAAGGCGAACCGGTTGGCCGCGCCCACCTTGACGACCAGATTCTGGCCGCCGGCCGCGATGGTCTGGTCCACGTTGGCGCCGGTGGTGTTGACGGCGAAGCCGATCGAGGCGCCCAGCGCGAAGTCGCCGGCCGCGACCGCCACCTTGCCGGTCAGGACGCCGGCCACGCCGCCGGTGGCGGTGGTCGTGCCGGTCGCGGTGGTGGCGCCGGCCGGGAAGATGACCAGCGCGCCGCTGGCCGAGATCAGGCCCTGGCCGCTGCTGCCCGCGAGGGTCTCACCGGTGGCCGACTTCAGCGAGACGTTGTTGAGGCCGATCTTGGTGACCGCCGGCGTGCCGACCCGCTCGAAGGCCACGTCGCCGTGTAGCACGACGCCGCCGATGGTGAGGTCGACGCCCTCGGCGGCGACCCGCAGGTACGGGCCCCTGACCAGCTTCAGGGCGGTGGTCTTCGTCGTGCCGTCGTTGCCGAGGAAGGTGATGGTCTCGTTGACCGCCACCCCGAGGGTGTTCACCTGGACGGAGAAGCTGCCGACGCCGACCTGCACCGGCAGGTTGATCACGTTGACCGAGCCGGAGAACTGGCCGGCGATGCCCGACGGGTTGATGAGCACGGCGCCCTGGCCGCCGCGCAGCAGCACGCCGCGGTCGTTGAAGCTCGCGATGTTGCCAGTGGCGTAGGCGTCGGCGGCGCCGACTGCCTCGCCGAGGAACATCGTCACTTCGGTGAACCCGAGCCGGACGACCTTCGTGCCCGCGGCCGTCCGGGTCTGCTCGATGGCGACCACCGCGGAGACGGTCTGGCCGAAGAGGGTGACCGTGGCCGGGCTGCCCGGGGCGCCGAGCTGGACGCGGACGGTGTTGGCCGGCGCGTCGATCGACGCACTGACGCCGCCGATGGTCACGGTGCGGGTGACCCGCGCCGAGGTGGTGTTGAGCTGCAGCAGCACCGGCAGGTCCGCGCTGAACGGGAGCACTCCGGCGAGGTCGGGGGCGACCGTCAGTCGGGCGTTCAGGCTGGCCGCGATGCCGGCCGCGACGCCCGGCTGGGCCTTGGTGACCAGCAGTACGCCGGAGGTGACGGTGACCGTGACGAAGGTCTTGGAGCCGTCGCCCAGGGCGAGGGTGGCGTTGGTCAGCACGACCGCCACGTCGCCCGCCGCGTTCTTGGCGAAGCCGACGCCGCCCACGTTGAGCCGCTGGCCGGCGATCTCGATGGCGATGTTGGCGCCGGTGACCGCGATGCTGTTCGGCGCGACGACGGTTCCGTCCGTCAGCGTGTAGGAGCCGGGGCCGGTCAGGGTGCTCAGCAGCAGGCTGAAGGAGCCGCTGAAGGCGACCCCCGGCACATCGATGGCGACATTGGCCGAGAGCTTGCCGACGATGCCGCCGCCGGTGATGACGAAGGTGCCCTGGCCGTTGCTGACGACCACGACGTCCCGCTCCGGGGTGCCGAGCCGCAGGCTCAGGTTGGCGAAGCCGATGACGGTCTCGTAGGCCGGGGTGGCGGGGATCTTGCCGCCGACCAGGACGGCGCGATGCTCGACGCTGAGGTCGGTGGTGAACCGCTGGCCGCCGAGTTCAAGGGCCAGGCCGGTGACGGAGGCCTTGAGGTAGTAGCCGGCCGGCAGGGTGAGCGTGGTGACGGCGCCGCCGGCCACGAACTGCTCGGAGACGGCCACCGGCAGGAAGGTGGTGGTCGAGCTGCCGTCCGCCCCGCGCAGCTGGTTGATGGCGACCGAGACGTTGACGGTGAGCCCGCCGATGCCGGTGCCGAGCCGCAGGCTGGCGCTCGCCGAGATCGTGCCGGCGATGCCCTGCGGGGTGATCAGCAGCAGCGCGGCGCCGTCGCTCAGGCGCAGCCCCACGTCGTCGCCGGTGTCGGGAGTGCCCTGGTCGGCGCCGAGGAAGAGCCCGACCTTGGTGGCGGCGACCTTCAGGCTGATGACGTCGTCGGTGGTGCCCATGCGCTTGTCGGCGCCGGCGGTGGTGACCTTCTCGAAGGAGAAGACGCCGCTCAGCGACTGCCCGGCGACCGCCAGCACGAAGGGCTGCGCTGCAGTGCCCAGCTGAACCCGCAGGAAGCTGCCGGCCGGCAGGTCGAGGCCGAGGTCGGCGCGCTTGACTGCGGCCGGCGTGGTGTTGACCTCGACCGTGACCGGCGCCCCGGCGCCGACCGTGACGGGCAGCCCGACCAGGGCGACGTTCACCGAGATCTTCGCCGCCAGGCCGGTGCTGGTCAGCAGGATCGTGGCGCTGCCGTCAGTCAGCCGCAGGCCGCGGTCGTCGGCCTCGCCGGCGCCGCCCGGGTCGCCGACGAAGAGGCTGACGCCGGTGGCGACGATGGTGGTCGCCTTCGCGGCAGCCGGGCCGGACTGCTTGATCCAGAAGCTGCCGACCAGGCGCTGGCCGGCGACCTCGAGGTAGGCGTTGGTCGCGCCCACCTGCAGGCTGGCGGCGTCGATGCCGTCGTGGGCGGCGGTGTCGGTGTTGATCCGCAGCCAGAGCTGGTCGCCGCCGAAGGCCACCCCCGGCACGTTGAGGGCGACCCGGACGCTCAGCTGGCCGAACAGGTGACGGTTCGGCGCGGCGCCGCCGAGGGTGAAGGAGCCGTTGATCTGGCTGAGCACGACGAGGTCAGTGACCCCGTCGCCGAGCCGCAGTTCGGCGTCCGTGATGACGATCTTGGTGGTGGATCCGTCCAGCTCGAAGGAGACCGAGCCGCGCAGGCTCTGGCCCATCACGGAGACGGTGACGTTCGTTCCGGCGACCTTCAGGTAGCCGCCCGCGCTCGCGGCCCGCAGGTTGAGGCTGGTGGTGACGCCCGCGAGGGTGACCGACTCGTTGATCGCCTGAGTGGTCCGGTTCACCACCAGGGAGAAGCCGCCCGACACCTGCACCGAGCTCGGCAGCAGGCCGGTCAGGTCGACGGCGCCGCTCAGCGAGCCGGCCAGGCCGCCGGCGACCGCGCCGGCCGGCGGAACCAGGACGAAGACGCCGTTGATGCTGTGCAGGATCGGGCTGGCGCCGCCCAGCTTGAGGCTGGCCCCGGCCACCGCGATCACGGTGCGCACGCCGCCGGCGCCGGCGGGCGCCCGGGTGACGCTGAACGAGCCGGCGATCTCGGCGCCGCCGATCACGATCTTCATGCCGGCGCCGGAGATGCCGACCTTGCCGGCGGCGGTGTCGATGTCGAACCGCAGCGAGTCTGCCGTCAGGTTCACTCCGGCGCCGAGGCTGAGCGAGGTCTGGGTGAGCGCCACCGAGCCGCGGACGCCGGCCGGGCTGAGGGTGAGCGCGCCGGAAAGGTTGAGGGCGCCGATCGGGTCGCCGAACTGGGCCTGCACCGCGAAGCTGATCGAGGTGACCTGGTTGAGGCCGACGGTCTCCTGCAGCACCGAGACGCTGCCCCGGAGCTCGAAGCCGCCGACCTTCACGGTGACGTTGCTGGCGCCGAAGCTGAGGCTGCCCGGGCCGAAGGTCAGCGCCAGCGCGCCGACGATCTCGATGCCGGGGATGTTCAGCGCCACGGTGCCGCTGACGTTGCCGGAGAGCCCGGTGGCGGCGACGGTCAGGTTGCCGGCGCCGTTGCTGAGCCGGACGAAGTCGGTGGCGCCGTTGCCGAAGGCGGCGGTCAGGTTGCTGAGCTGGACGCGGATCGTGCCGCCGGCGTCCTTCTCGAAGACCAGATCGGCGGTGACGCTCTGGCCGGCGACGGTGAGCCGCAGCCCGGTGCCCGAGATCCGCAGGTACGGGCCGGCCGGCAGCGACAGCGAGGTCGCGACGCCGTCCACCGTCACGCTCGCCGAGACGGCGACGTCGGCGGTGTTGACGGCCACGCCGAGGGTGCCGGAGAGGCTCACCCCGCTGCCCGCCTTCAGTTCGATCGTGCCGCGGATCGTCCCGGCGAAGGCCGGCTTGAAGGTGGACGCGGCGCCGGCCGGAGCGTCGGCGGGCGGCGGCACCTCGATCTGACGCAGGGTGAAGAAGGCCTCGCCGCCGCTGAGCACGAGGCCGGCCGTGGCTGTGCCCAGGGTGAGGCCGACGTTGCGGGCGAGGATCTGCGTGGCGACCGGCGGCTTGGTGCCTGCCGGCGCGCCGACGGCGATCTGGCCGACCACCTGCGAGAAGAAGAAGACGCCGGTGAGGGTCTGGCCGGAGAAGCCGAGCTCCAGCGGGCTGGCGTCAGTGCCGAGCTGCACCGACACCGACTGCGCGGCGATGGTCTCGCCGTCGATGGACGCCGCCGAGGCACGGGTGTTGAGCCGCAGCTTCGCGGCGGCCCCGCCGCCGAGGGTGAACGGCAGGCCGGCGCCGGCGGTGACCGAGATGTCGAAGGCGAGCGCGACGCCCGCGGGGGTGAGGTCGATGGTTCCGGTGGCGATGGAGAAGGTGATCAGCCCGTCGCCGAAGGACATGGTGAGCGGGTTGACGTCGGCCGGCGGCAGGTCGGGACGGGCGGCGTCGCCGAAGGAGATTCGGAGGCCGTCGCCCTGCACCGTGACGGCGATCGGTCCGCTGAGTTCCTGGCCGGCGATGCCGAGCGTGAGGTGGCCGACCACCCGGAGGTACGGGACGGTCGCGGCGCCCGCCGGGATGGTGAAGCCGGTGGAGCCGGCCGGGGCCGGGAAGGTCACCTGGGAGGTGGTGGTGTTGTACAGCACCTCTGCCTTGCCGGCGAGGGTGACTCCCGGGATGCCGACCAGTTCGATCGTGCCGCGGATGCCGAGCGACTTCAGGCCGCCGCTCTGGTCGGCCCAGCCCTCGACGTTGGTGATGTAGATGCCGCGGGCCAGCGGGTTGCGGGTGACCTTGTCGGCGAGGAAGCCGGGGCCCTGGCCGACGAAGATGGTCAGGTTGGTGACCGCGATCTGGGCGCCGGCGCCGGTGATGGTGCCGGAGATCTCGACGAAGTCGCCGAGCTTGAGGGTGGCGGTGACCTCGTACTGCAGGAAGGCCTGGTAGGCGGGCGTGGTGACGGCGACCTCGCCCGGCCCGAAGTCGAGCGGGATGTCGACGCCGTTCACGGTGATCTTGGTGTGCACCTCGCTGGTGCCGGTGTTGAACCGGACGGCGACTTCGGCGCCCACCGACGGCCCGGCGTCGATCTTGCCGCTGAAGACGCCCACCGGGTTCGCGCCGAGGATGAACGCTCCCCGCGCGCCGGTGACGGTGATGCCGGAGGCGCCGCCGACCGAGCCGCTGACGTTGTTGAAGCCGATGGCGATGACCGTCGTGCTGGCAGTGGCGGGCGGCGCCGGGGCGACGGTCGCCACGCTGACCAGGAAGTCGCCGCTGAGCACCACGCCGGAGGCGCCGCCGACGGTCACCGAGAAGGATGCCAGCTCGACGGCGAAGAACGGCCCGGCCTGGATCTTGCCGCCGGTGGTGCTCAGCGGGTCGTCCGCCTCGACGGCGGTGGTGTTGATCGCGAAGGAGAAGACGCCGGTGCTGCCGAACTCGATCGGGCTGCCGGGGAGGTTGAAGGTCGGGATGCCGCCTTGCAGCCGGCCCACGATGCCGGCGGCGGTGATCGAGAAGGCGCCGTCCCAGCCGGCGGCCGCGACGATGCCGCCCAGGTTGAAGCCGACGCCGGTGAAGGCGAGCTTGACCGAGCCGTCGCCGGCCACCTCGATGGTGAGCGTGGTGGCTTCCAGCCGGACCGCCGGGGCGGTGGCCGGGTCGTCGCCGCCGATGCCGACCAGGATCTTGGTGTTGGCCGGGGTGCGCGCCGCGACGGTCACCGAGACCTTCGGGTCGCTGCCGGTGGCGGCGGTGTCGAAGGCGACGGTGGCGGCGCCGTCGATCGCGATGCCGGGCACGGTCACCTGCAGGCCGGCGCTGAGGTTGCCGGAGACGCTGCCCGGGGTGGTGGTCGCCGGGTTGATCAGCAGGAAGCCGGTGATGTTGGTGGCTTTGATCAGTTCGCCGCCGAGCGAGACCGAGCCCTTGCTGATCTCGATGCGGGTCTGCGGCGGGGTGGTCGGGCTGGCGTCGTGGTCGACCTGCTTGATGACGAGGTTGCCGGTGAGCTCGACGCCGGCGACGCCGATGACGATGTTCGTCCCGGTGATCCGCAGCGTGTCGCCGGCCTTGAGCTCCAGCACGGTGGTGGTCGTGCCGATGGTGAAGGCCTGGCGAACGGCTGTGCCGGTGTTGTTGATCTCGACGCCGAGGGTGCCGGTCAGGGTGACGCCGGGGACGCCGACGAGGGCGACCGTGCCGGAGATGCGTCCGGCGATCTTGGCGGTCGCGCCGGTGCCGAGCACCACGACCAGGGCCTCGCCTCCGGTGACCTTCAGGATGGTGCGGTTGCCGTCGCCGATGTTCAGCTCGGCGCCGGTCACCGCGATCCGGACGACCTGGCTGGCGGGGACCGCGGGAGCGGAGTCGTCCTCCGGGGTGGCTGGGTTGTCGGCCCGGGCTGGCAGCGCGTCAGTGGTGAGCTGCTCGACCAGCAGGTTGCCCTTCAGCGACTGCCCGGCGACCTTGAGGGTGACCCCGATCGCCTCGACCCGCAGGTACGGGCCGGCGGGCAGCTGCACCGGCACCTGGCCGCCGCCGACGGTGAGGGTCTGGTTCACGGCCGCCGAGGTGGTGTTGACGGCGAGTGAGACGGCGGCGGCGAATTCAACCTGCGGGACGTTGAGGCTGATCTGCCCGGCGAGCCGTCCGGCGACTCCGGCCGGGGTGATCACGAACAGGCCGGTGAGGCCGGAGACGACGACCACCGCGTCGGCCGGGGTGCTGCCGCCGAGCCGGACGCTGCCGTCGGCGATGCCGACCCGGACGACCCGGGCGCCGGCGGCGTTGGTGACCTGCTCGAAGCTGACGTCGGCGGTGATGACCTGGCCGAAGACGGTCAGGTTCAGGTCGTCGCCGCGGACCGCCAGCTTGGGCGAGGCGGGATTGGTGTCGATCTCGATGGCGACGCTGCCGCTGACGCTGACCCCGGAGACCGCGACCGAGAGCTGGACGGAGATGGACCCGGTCATGCCCGAAGGCCCGAAGACGAAGCTGCCGGTGGAGCCCGGGGTCTGGCTGACGCTGAGCAGCGGGGCCGCCGTCGTGCCGCCGAGCTTCAGCGCGGCGTTCCGCAGCCGCAGCGTGGTGACAGGCCCGACCAGTTCGAGCTCGAAGTCGGCCTGCAGGCTCTGGCCGGCGATGGCGAGGGTGACCGCCGTCCCGGTGACCGCGAGGTAGGTGGCGGGGGTGGTGGTCCCGGGGACGACGCCGGCCGGGACGACCAGGCTGAGCGGCTCGGCGTCGCCGACCCGGAAGGTCTCGCTGACGGCGGCCGTGCCGGTGTTGACCAAGACCGCGAGGCTGCCGCTGAGGGTGACGCCGGGGACGTTGAGGGCGATGGCGCCGCTGATCCGTCCGGCCAGCACGCCGCCCTTCGAGATCAGCAGGGCGGTGCCATTGCTGAGGGTCGCGATCGGGCTGGCGCCGCCGAGGCTGATGCTGACGTTCGTGAGGGCGACCCGCACCACGGGCTGCGGGGCAGGGCCGGTGGTGGTGGCGCTCTCGAAGGCGATGTCACCGCGGATGGTCTGGCCCAGGACGCCCAGGGTGACGCCGACGCCCTCGACCCGCAGGTAGGGGCCGGCCGGCAGCACCAGGCTGACAGCCTGGCCGCCGACAGTGACGGACGAGTTGACCGGGGCTGCGGTGTTGTTGACGGCCACTGCCAGGGCGCCGCCGAGGGTGACGCCCGGCAGGTTGACCGCGACGCTGCCGCCGATCCGTCCGGCGACTCCGGTGGCGGTGACGACCAGGAAGCCGCTGCCGTTGCTGAGGGTGACAACGCCGGCCAAGTCGAGGCCGACCCCGCTGAGCGCCAGGTAGGTGGTGGCGCTGCCGTCGCCGGCGACCGCCTTCTCGACGACCAGGCGTCCGATCTGCAGCGACTGCCCGGCGATCGCGAGGGTGAGGTTCGCGACCTCGACCCGCAGCGGGGTGGTGGCGCCGGCGCGGGTGTCGACGGCGACCGTGACTCCGGCGCCGGCCAGCCCGAGCGCCGGGATCGCCAAGGTGGCGTCCAGTTCGGCGACCAGCCCGGCCGGGGTCATCGAGAAGCTGCCGTTGACGTTGGAGACGGCGACCGCGCCGCCGAGGTTCAGCGCGGCGTCGGTGATGGTGAGCTTGACGTCGGCGCCGACCATCGAGAAGCCGAAGTCGCCGGTGAGTGACTGGCCGGCGAAGGCGAGGGTCGCGTCACTGACGGTGAAGGAGGCCTCCGGGCTGGTGAAGACGACCGGGATGCCCGGGTCGCTGCTGCCGGGGATGTTGAGGGTCTCGTTGACCGCGCCGCCGGTGGTGTTGACCCGGACGCTGGTGGCGCCGGTGATGGTGACGCCCGGGACGCCGATGATCGACACGTTTCCGCTGGCGACCAGGGCGTAGGTAGTGGTCGCGCCGACGTTGCGGATGAGCGCGATCCGGGCGTCGCTGAGCAGGACGCCGACCGCCAGCGGGTTGATGCCGCCGCCCTCGATCTTGACCGGGCCCTGGCCGAGGAAGACCATCAGGCCGGTGCCGGCGAAGCGGTCGTTCTCGAAGCTGACGCTGCCTTCGATGGTGACGAAGTCGCCGATGTTGAGGGTGGCTTCGGAGATGGTGAGCGAGAAGACCGCCTGCGCCGAGGCCGCGAACTTCACCGCCAGGGTGCGGCCATTGAGCAGCACCGAGGTGTCGATCGCGGTGTTGAGGATGGTGTTGATCCGCAGCAGCACGGTGCCGGAGGCGTCGATCGGCCCGGCCGAGAGGTTGGCCTTGCCGGAGATGAAGCCGGCCACGCCGCCCGCCCGGATGACCAGCAGGCCGGCGCCTTCGGTGAGTTCGTAGGAGCCCGGGTCGCCGATCGCGGTGACGTCGGCGCGGACGTTGCTCAGCGCGATCACGGTCTCGGTGACGCCGGCGCTGGTCGACTGCGCGAAGGCGAAGTCGCCGGTGAGCTTGCCGAGCGAGCCGATCGTGATGCTCAGGTTAGTGACCTCGACGGCGAGGTGTCCGGTGGCGGTGTTGACGGTGACCTTGACGGCGCCGGTGGTGTTCAGCAGGCCGGGCACCACGATGGCGGCCTGGGCGCTGATCGTCCCGCTGAGGCCGGCGGCGGCGACGGTGAGGTCGGCGGCCCCGCCGGTGACGGTGACGAAGCCGCCGAGCGCGAGCGAGGCGCCGGTGACCGAGAGCCGGACGCTGCCGTCCGCGGCTTGGGAGAACCACAGCGAGTCGACGTGCAGGGTGACGCCGGCGATCGCGATGTCGGTGTTCTCCACGCCGACCTTGAGCTTGGGGTCGCCGACCGGGTTGAAGATCGCGGTCAGCGTGCTGGTGACGGTGACCCCCGGCACGCCCAGTTCGAGGGCGCCGCTGACGCTGCCGGCCACGCCGGCCGCGGTGGAGGTCAGGTGGGCCTCGCCGCCGGTGAGCTTCACCAGGCCGCCGCCGAGGGAGAGTTCGGCGTTGGTGAGGTCCACCGTGAGGGTGGTGGGGGTGCTGGCGATGCTGAGGTCGCCCGACAGGGTCTGGCCGAGGATCGCCAGGCTGATCCCCGTCCCAGTGACCGCGTAGCTCTGGGTGGCGGTGTCGAGCCGGACGGCGAGGCTGCCGCTGATCGCGACGTTCGGGACGGCGACGGTGATCGTCCCGGAGAGGACGCCGTTGAGATTCGCGCCGTCCGAGACCAGGTGGCCGGCGCCCTTGGTCAGGCTGATCGCGCCGCCGCCGAGCACGAGGCTGGCGTTGCTGACGGTGACGTCGACGACCGGGCCGGTGGCGCCGGTGGTCTGGGTGAGGGCCAGGTCGGCCTTGAGCTCCTGCCCGGCGACCGCGATGGTCGCGTTGCTGAGCGCCAGCCGCATGCTGTCGGGGGCGAACTGCAGCTCGACGCCGGCGCCGAGCGTCAGCCCCGGGATGCTGGTGGTGACGCTGGCGGCGATCGAGCCGCTGATGCCGCCGGCGCCGAGCACGACCGAGCCGGTGGCGATGGCCGCCGTGACCACGCCGCCGCCCAGGCTGAGCGTGGCGGCCGCGATGGCGACCCGGGTGGTGAGGACGCCGGCGGCGTTCTCGCGGGAGATCTCGAGGGTGCCGACCTGCAGGGTCTGCCCGGCGATCGACAGGTCGACGCCGGTGAGCACTGCCTTCAGCGGGACGGTGGCGGCCGGCGTGGTGTCGACCTGCAGCGAGACCGTCGCCTCGTTGAGCCCGAGGGCCGGGACGGAGACCTTGGCGGCCAGGCTGGCGACCAGTCCGGCGGCAGACATGGTCAGCTGGCCGTTGACGGCGGTGAGCGACACCGCGCCGCCCAGCGAGAGCGCCCCGTCGGTGACCGTGACAGCAGTGCCGGCGGTGGTGCTGCTGAACCCGAAGGCGCCGGTCAGCGACTGTCCGGCGAAGGCCAGGGTGGCGTCGGCGACCTGGAACTCGGTCACCCCGGCCGCGAGATTCAACTCGACGTCCGGATCGCCGCCGGCGGCGGGCAGGCTGCCGGTGACCGCGCCGCTGAGGTCGTTGTACCGGACGGTGGTGACGCCGGTGAGGGTGACGCCCCCGACGCCGATGACACTGACCGTGCCGGTCGCCAGCAGCGCGTACTGGGCGCCGTTCTTGACCAGCGCGATCCGGGCGTCCCGCAGCAGGACGCCGACTGCCAGCGGGTTGACCTCGCCGTCGTCGGTGGTGGCCGGGCCCTGACCGAGGAAGACCATCAGGCCGGTGCCGACCACCGCGTCCACGGCGGTGTCGACGCCGCCGACCTTCACGGTCTGCGGACCGAGAACGAGGTTGCCTTCGATGGTGACGAAGTCGCCGATCTTCAGAGAGGCCCCGGAGATGCTGATCTCGAGCAGCTGGCTCGCGGTGGGCGCAAACTTCACGTTCAGGGTCTTTCCGCCCAGCGTGACGGCGGTGTCGATCTCGGTGTTGAGGATCGTGTTGACCTTGACCAGCGCAGTCGCTCCGGCGGTGATCGGCGCGAAATCCGCCTCGAGGGCGCCGGAGACGTAGCCGGCGACGCCGCCTGTCCGGATCACCAGCAGACCCTCGGCGTCCGTGACGGTGGCGACAGCCGGTGAGCCGACCTTGACGGTGACGCCGGTGAGCGCGACCACGGTCTCGACGGCGCCGCCGGTGGTCGACTGGGTGAAGGCGAGGCTGCCGAACAGCGAGCCGATGCCGGAGCCGACCACCAGGGCGTTCGCCTCGGCGATCGTCAGTTCGACGCGCAGGTAGCCGGCAGCAGTGTCGATGACGAGCTTGACGGCTGCGCCGGTGAGGTCGATCAGGCCGGGAACCTTGATGGTCGCCTGGGCGTCGATGGCCGCGCTGACGCCGGTGGGGGCGATGGTCAGGTCGGCGTCCGCGGTGAGCTCCACGAACGGGGTGGCGCCGGAGCCGAAGCTGAGGTGGGCGTCGTCCAGGTGGAGTGTTGTGGCGCCGAGGCTACGGGAGAAGGTGAGCTCCGCCGCGCTGAGTTCGATGCCGGCGAGCGCGATGGTGACGCCGGTCGCGCTGATGGTGACCTCATGGGAGGCATCGCCAGCGGTCGGCCCGAAGGTCGCGGTGAAGCTGCCGCCGAGGGCGACGCCGGGGACGTCCAGCTGAATGGTCCCGCTGACCGTGCCGGTCGGCTTGCTGCCGGCCGCGCTGGGGACGGTGAGGTGTGCGGCCCCCTCGGTGAGCCGGACGACGCCGCCGCCGAAGGAGAGTGCGGCGTTGCTCACGTCGATGACCAAGCCGGCGCCGTCCTTGGTGATGGCGAGGTCGCCGGTGAGGGTCTGGCCGAAGACGGTGAGGCTGACGCCGGCGCCCTTGAACGCGACGCTGGTCTCGGGGGCCGGGGCGGTGACGTCCTTGACGTCCAGGCTCAGCGAGCCGGTGAAGGTCACGTTCGGGATGTTCACCGCGATCGTGCCGGAGAAGCCGGCGATGACGCCGTCGGCGCCAGAGCTGAGGTGGCCCGCGCCGTCGGTCAGCGTGACCAGCCCGTCGCCGAAGTCGGCCCCAACCCCGCTCAGGGTGACCTCGAGGGCGGCGCCCGAGCTGACGATCACCGCGCTGCCGACCGTGAGTCGCTGGCCGGCGATCGTCAGCTCGGCGTTCGTGACCGCCACCCGCAGATAAGGCCCACCCGGCAGCCCCCCGACTGCCGCCGGGTGGGTGTTCATCTGCAGCTGGACGCCAGCCGTGACGGTGAACAGGTCGGCGAAGTCGCCGCTGAACGAAGCCGTCAGGCCGCCGGCCACGCCGCCCGCCGCCACCACCAGTTCCCCGGTGGCCACGGCGACGACCAGCGCTCCCCCACCGAGCACGAGCTCGGCGCCGGCGACCACGATGCTGGTGGCGGTCGCCGTCCGAGTGAGGGTGAAGGTGGTGACGCTGATCGTCTGTCCGAGGATGGTGAGGTCGACGCCGCTGGCCTGGACGCGGAGCCGCACGGCGGCGGACGCCCGGGTGTCGACCTCGACGGTGACGCCGCTGAGGTTGAGGCCGGCGGCCGGAACGGCGACCTTGGCCGAGATGCTGGCGACGACGCCCGCCGCGCTCACGGTGAGCGCGGAGCCGATCTCGGTGACCTGGACGCCGCCGAGGTCGATGCTGCCGTTGGTGACCACGAGCCTCAGGTCGCCGGCCGGGTTCTGGCTGATCGCGATCCGCTCGGCCTGCAGGGTCATGCCGCCGAAGCCGAAGGCGGCGTCGGCGATCGTGAAGGCGGCCAGGCTGGTCTCGGTGAACTCCACCGGAACGGTCGCGACCGGGTCGCCCGCGGCCGGGATGGTCAGGCTGGCGCTCACGGTCTGCCCGGTGTTGTTGAACCGGACGGAAGTCGTGCCGGCGATCGTGGCGCCCGGGACGCCGAGGAGGGTGACCGTGCCGCTGGCGACGACCGCGTAAGTCGCGGTGGAGCCCTCGCCGGCCTGCACCAGGCCGAGCTGGGCGTCGCTGAGCAGGACGCCGACCGCGAGCGGGTTGATCGCGCCGCTGGCGGTGTGGGCAGGGCCCTGACCGAGGAAGACCTGCAGGCCGGCGCCGGCGAAAGTCTTGACCGTGGTGTCTACGCCCCCTAGCTTCACGGTCTTCTCGGTCAGGGCGATGCTGCCCTCGATGACGACGAAGTCGCCGATCCGCAGGGATCCGGCGGTGATGCTCAGGTTGAAGACGGCGGTCGCCGAGGCCGGGAAGCCGACCTTGAGCGTCCGGCCGTCCAGGTCGACCTGGGCGTCGACCGCGGCATTGAGGATGGTGTTGATCTGCACCAGGGCGGTGCCGCCCACGCTCGCCCCGGCGCCGCCTGCGGTGAGGGCGCCGGAGACGTACCCCGCGACGCCGCCCGGACGGACGATCAGCAGCCCGGCGCCGTCGCTGAGGGTGGCGCCGCCGGCGGCGATGGAGATCGCCACGCCGCTGAGCGCCACGACCGTCTCGGTGAGGCCGCCCTTGGTCGACTGGGTGAAGCCGAGCGAGCCGGAGAGGGTGCCGAGGCTGCCGAACTGGATCGGGCTGCCCGCGGCGACGGCGACCTGCACCCGCAGGTAGCCGGTGGCGGTGTTGACCCCGACGGTCACCGCGGCGCCGGCGATGCTGAGCAGGCCGCCCGGCAGGGTGACGTTCACGGTCGCGGCGATGTTGCCGGCGACCCCGGCCGGGGTGACGGTCAGGGTGGCCGAGCCGCCGGTGACCGACACGAAGCTGCCGAGGCTGAACGCGACGCCGGTCAGCGCGAGGCTGGTGGCGCCGCCGCTGGTGGTGAAGCCGAGGGAGGCGACATTCAGGGCGACGCCGGCGAGGCTCAGCGTGGCATCGCTCGCGGTGACCGTGAGGCCGCCGGCGGCGGAGTAGGCGATGGTCGCGTTGCCGATGGTCAGCCCGCCGCCGAAGCTGATCGGGCCGGAGAGGGTGAAGTCGAGGGCGGCCGGATCGGTCGGGACGGCGGCGGTGCGCAGCGAGGTGCTGAGCTGTCCGGCCGAGAGCGTGATGAGCCCGTCGGCGACGCTCGCGGTCACTCCGCTGGCGGTGATGGTCAGGTCGTTGCCGCTCTGGGCGAGGGTCGCGGAGACGATGCTGAGGCTGGCGGCGGTCCCGACGGCGAGGTGGAAGTCGGTCAGCGCCACCACCAGCGTCCCGTCGGCCAGCGGCTGGTTCGCCAGCGTGTAGGAGATGGTCAGGGTGGCCGAGCCGGTCACGGCGCCGAGCGCGAGAGCGAAGGTCCCGGTGATCGCGACCGAGCCGGTGTAGTTGCCGCCGTTCGCGGTGGGCACGGCGGCGACGATGAGCTTGGCGTTGCTGAGGGTGACCCCGGGCAGCAGGTCGGTGAGGTCGGTCAGGACGTGGGTGCCGGCGACCAGTTCGCCGAGTTTCGGCAGCAGCCAGCCGACGATGCTGTCGAGCGGCGAGCCGGCGGCGTAGGCGGAGAAGTGCGGCAGGTCGGCGGTCAGGGTGCCGGTGGCCGCGTCGTAGCGGGTGGCCTGCCGCTGCAGGGCGCCGGATTCGTCCAGGTAGTAGATGACGGAGCCGGCGGCGCTGGCCGGGACGGCGATGGTCAGCCGGGGCGCGATGGCGAAGGTGGAGACGACGGCGCCGGTGGCGGCGTCCCAGGCGTGCAGGTCGTAGACGCCGGTGGTGAGCCGGAGGCCGGTGACGGTGGCGGAACGCGGGGCGATGGTGACCCAGGCGTTCGACGCGAGGGCGCCGGGGGCGAAGCTGAGGGTGGCGCCGGGGGCGGTGAGGGTGCCGCCGAGGGCTGCCAGCACCAGGGTGGCGCCGACGGGACGGTTGGTGGCGGTGAGCCGGGTGAGGTCGACGGAGATGGCTGCGTTGGTGGCGAAGGCCGGTGGGCCGCGTCCGGCGTGGATGACCAGCGGCCCGTCGGTCTGCGCCTGGGAGGCGACGGCCAGCCTGCTCACGTAGCCGGCGTCGTTGACGGCGACCGTGCGGCCGGTGTCGGCGCTGCCGCCGCTGCCGGCGGTGGCCGCTGAACTGCCGCCCGCGTTGGCCCACAGGTCGGCGCCTCGCACTGCGTTCAGGTCGAGGCCGGCGGGCAGGTCGACCCGGGCGTCCACCGAGGCGGTGACGCCGGCGAGGGCGGCCAGTGCGATCGGCAGGACGATCGGGGTGGCGGCCAGACCGCCATGGACGGCCAGGTCGGGCGCCGTCGCCGGGCGTCCGCCGGTGGAGCGGGCCGAGAGCCGGGAGTCGCCGTCGGCGACCAGGGAGAGCTGGCCGCCGGCGGTGATCGAACGCTGCACCTCGGCGAGCACGTCGTGGTCGGCGACCACCCAGACCGTCCCGGCGCCGGTGGCGGTCACGGTAGCCCGCTGCCGGGCGGTGACGGCCAGGTCGCCGGTGAGGGTGAGCGGGCTGCCGGGCGCCACGGCGGCCCGAGTGAGGACGGCGGAGGAGACCAGCGCGGCGGTCGAGCCGGCGACGGTGGCGGTGTCCTGGCTGTCGGCGGTGAGGCTGAGCGAACGAGCTCCGGTCAGCCCGGCGTCGGCGCCGAGCAGCGCGATCGTCCGGGCGTCCACGACGGCGACGGCGAGCCCGTCCGCGACGACCTGGGTGAGGTTCGCCGAGTGCGCGGAGACCGCCAGATCGCCGCCCATCAGCTGCACCTGGGCGCCGGGGGCGAGGCCGGCCTCGGTGGTGGTGGCGACCCGGACGACCGCGTCGCCGGAAGCCGCGACCCGGGCCTGCGCGACGGCCTGGGCCGCCAGCGTGACGTCGCCGGCGGCGACCGTGGTGCCCTCGGTGAGGGCGGCTGAGGTCACGGCGGTGAGGCTCGGCGCGAGGTTCGTCCCGGTGAGCTGAAGGCCCACGGTGTTGTTGGCCACCACGCTGAGCCGGCCGGGCGTGGTGATGTCGCTGGCGGCGACGGTGGCGGTGGCGATGCTGGTGGCGCGGTCGCCGGACGTCGCCACCGAGGAGTTCGCGGCCAGTGCGATCGATCCGGCGGTGAGCTGCGAGGCGGTCACGGCGACGACCGCGCTGGCCTGGGACCCCCCTTGGGCGGTGGCGGTGAGGCTGACGTCGGCGGCGAACAGGCTGGCGTTGCGCAGCGAGACCAGCGCGTCGGCGGCCGCCGGGTTGGCGGCAACCGCGGCGAGGGCGACCGCGCCGGTGGTGGTGATGGCAGCGCTCTCGGCGATCACCTGCTCCGCGGTGATCGCCAGGTCCGTCCCAGTGTCGCCGAGGTTGATCTCGCCGGTGACGATGACCTTGGAGCCGACCACCTCGATGCGGGCGGCGAACTGCGGGGCGACCAGGCGCAGGATGGCCAGCAGGGTCTTCACCAGCACGGAGCGGCTGGGCGCCGCGGCCTCGCCGCCGGACTGGGTGGCGGTCCCGGCGCCGGCCGGGCTTGGGCCACCCGAGACCTCCACCTCGCTGTCGGCGCTGACGACGTCGACCTCGTGGTGCTGGCCGGCGATGTCGAGTTCGATCGCCTTCCCCTTGAAGCTGCCCAGATCGACGGTGATCCGGTTGGCGCCGGCGCCGGTCACGACCACCTGCTGGACGCCGTCCGCCGAGATCCGGAAGACGACCCCGTCCGCGGTGAACACCAGGTCGCCCGCGCTGTAGGCGAGCTTGCCGCTGCCGATGCCGTCGCCCAGGGTCAGGGTGGCGACGCCGCCACTGCTCGTCCAGGTCGCCGCCGGGACGGGCTCAGGTTCGGGTTCCGGGGTGGGCTCGGTCGAGGTCTGCGGGGTGGGCTCTGGCTGGGGAGTCGGCTCGGGAGCCGGCTCACTCACGACCGGTTCCGGCTCGGGAGCAGGCTCTGCCGCGGCCGGCGCCGGCGCGGGATCCGCCTCGACCGGCTCGGCCTTGGCGGGCTCGTCCTTGGCCGGCTCCGGCTTGGGCTCGGGTTTCGGGTCCGCCTTGACCGGTTCGGGCTGGGGCTCAGGCGTGGCTTCGGCCGTCTCCTCGTCGCCCTCCAGCGCCAGGGTGCCCGGGAGGCCGGCGGGCTGGGCCGTCCACTGCGCCGGCACCGCGAACTGCTCGCCCGGATGCAGGACGGTGGCCATCAGGCCGTCGGCGCTGTGCGCGAGCCCCAGCGCGTGGCCGATCTCGTGGCGCAGGACGGTGGCGAGATCCATCCGGTCCCAGCCCCAGCCGCCCGCGACCGGGTCGATCAGGATGGCGCGTCCGGTGGTCTCCCCCAGCCGGGTTCCGGGAAGGTCGGCCAGGGCGGCGGTGATGCCGGCGGTGTCGGCGTCCGCGTCCGCCCAGTCGGCCAGCGCGGACTGGAACGCGAGGTCGAGGTCGGCGGCCGTGATCGCCTGGCCTGCGCCGGCCGCGAGCGCCGGGCCGAGCAGCGGCTGGGTCGCGTCTTCGGTCGGGGTCGGATCCCCCGTCTCGTCCTCGCCGGGTTCTTCGGTCGGCGTGGGGGTGGGAGTCGGGGTTGGCGTGGGGTCGGTGCTTCCTTCGGCCACCGGGCAGGAGATGGTCGCCGCCTGGCCGTTGGTTCCTCCGACCGCCTGGCACTGGCTGGTGGAGAGCGCCTTCGCGAGGGCTTCGAGCGCGGCCTGCAGCTGCTTGTTCGCGGCCGCCTGCGCCTTGGCGATCTTGCGCGCCTGGGCGGCTCGCGCCGCGTTGATCTGCTGGGCGCGCTGCTGCTGCACGGCGGCCCGCTGGGCCTGCTGCTGTTGCTCGGTGAGCTTGTCGATGACCTTGGACGCCTTCGCGTCCGAATATGGGGCGATCCCGGGTTCCTCGGCGACGCGCAACAGCACCACGGGACGGGCGTCCGGCGGCGCGGGCTGGCTCGCCGGGGCCGCGGGACGGGGGGCTGCGCTCGGCGGCGCGGCTGCCGCCTCGGTCTGGGGCAGCGCGACCAGCAGGCCGGCGATCAACGCCAGCGACAGGAAGACGAGGAGCGGATCCCTCAGCGCGGCCCACAGTCCCTCAAGGGTGAGGGGCCACTTTCTGCCTGCCATGTCGCTCCGTACCGTGGGGGGTGCGCGCCATCCGCCACGGACTCCGGACGACACCCGCAAACAGTAATCCTGCGTGCGGCTTCGCGTAAGTCCCCCGCTCGGGGGGCATCAGGCGGCGGCCGGGCGCAGTTTTGCGCAATGGCTGGGTGTGCGCTGGAGAGTCAGCCCCGCTTCATTGCGGAGCCGAGAGGTCAGCTGATCCGGCGAGTGTCCTGGTCGTAGTCGGCGTAGCGGCTGGCGAGGTCGGCGTACTGGTCTTCAGTCTCGTCGTCGTCCAGTTCCTCGTCCTCGAGCTCGTCGGCCGGAGATTCCGCCGATGCCGGTTCGTAGGTGTCGCCCCGCAACTCCCGCTCCAGCGACCCGAAGTCGGTGGAGTAGGAACGGTACTTGAGATCGCGAGCGACTTTCGTCTGCTTCGCTTTAGCACGGCCGCGTCCCATTGGTCGGGTCAGCCCCCTCGCCTGGTCACTTGCGGTCGAGCCGCTACTGGTTCAAGAAATCTGTCGTGCAGGCAAGGTTACCCAAGTTTCCGACAGCGGCCAAAGACCCCGCCCACCCCGAGCGGCCGCCGACGCGCGGGGTCAGGTCAGGCCGGCGAGGGCGCGCACGGCGCGTTCGATGGCGGGTCGCATGTCGAGGCCCGGGTCGACGGTGAGCCGGTGCAGCAGCAAGCCGTCTCCGAGGGCCATGATCGCCCTGGTCGCCGGCACGGGATCTGCGATGCCGACGGTGATCACGATGCGCTCCATCCACTGCTCCAGCTCACGGCGCTGCCGGCGCAGCGCCTCGCCCAGCTCGGGATCGTCGGCGAGTTCGAGGAAGAGCGCGTACCGGGCGCGGGTGCGCGTGGCGAACGGCCCGGCCAGCAGTTCGGTCAAGGCAGCGAGGCCTTCGATCAGGTCGCCGACCGTGGCGATCGCCGGCATCGCCGCCGGATCGAGGTCGGTGCGCTCGCCCTCGGCGATCCAGTCGATGACGCCGCGCAGCAGCGCGCGCCGGGTGCGGAACCAGTTGGAGGTCGAGCCGGGCGGCAGGCCGGCGCGTTCGTCCACCCGGGCGTGGGTCAACGCGCGCACCCCCTTCTCGCCGAGCAGCTCGACAGCCGCCTCGACAGCGCGATCCCGGGTATGCGGAGGCATCGACATCCCCTCTTCAGAAGCCTACTATGAACGTAGTATTTCGTCTCTCGCGAGGGGGTCGCCATGGACACGCCGGAGCTCGGCGTCATCCGTCCCGCCGACGCTGCCTGGTCGCCGCCCCTGCCGGAGGCCGCCGGCTTCGAGCATCTCGTCGTCGAGACGCCCGGCCTGCGGACGCACCTGGCCGCGATCGGCGAGGGTGAGCCGGTCGTGCTGCTGCACGGGTTCCCTCAGCACTGGTGGCAGTGGCGCGCCGTGGCGCCGGCCATAGCCGCAGCCGGCTGCCGCGTCCTGTGCCCTGACCTGCGCGGGGCGGGCTGGACGGTGGCCGACGATCCGCGGATCGAGCGCGCGACCCGGCTTCACGACCTCCTTGCCCTGTTCGACGCCCTCGGCCTTGACCGCGTCCATGTGGTCTCCCATGACATGGGCACGATCACCGCCCTGCAGCTGAGCTACGAGCACCCCGAACGGGTGCGCACCGCGGTGCAGCTCTCCGTGCCGCCCTTCTTCATGCAGTTCAGCCCGCGACTGCTGCCCGGTTTCCGGCATCTGCCCGGGTTCATCTGGCATAGGCCGGGCGCCTCGCTGCGAGGGGTGTTCTCCGAGGCCTATGTCGCCCACCCGCTGTCAGCGGAGACCATCGAGGCACACCTGGCCCCGCTTCGCCGCCCAGGCATCGACGGCGCCGTCCGTCCGCTCACCCGGGGAATGATCCTGCCGGAGGCCGTGCGCATGGCCAGCGGGGTCTACCGCCGACGGCGGCTCCGCGTGCCGACGCTCGCCGTCTTCGGGCGCCGCGACCACCCATGGACCGAAGCGAACCTGGGACGAGCCTGTCGCCATCCGGAACGCCACGCCGACCGCTTCGAGTTCGCCTACGTCGACGACGCCGCGCATTTCATCACCGACGACGCCCCGGACGCGGTCGCCCAGCTCGCGCTCGACTGGATCGAACGCGCCGCGTGATCGTCGGCCAGTGCCGGCCTACCCCAGCAGTGCCTGCGGGATGTCGGTCGCGGTGCAGAGGAGCTCGACCTCGGGTTCAGGTCAATCATCGTCGTCAGGCTCCGCGCGATCGCTCGGATGCCGTCAAAGCACGCGCGTGTCGCTCGAAGCCGATGACGTCGACAACACCTTCCAGGTCCGAGGCAGACACCTCAAGATCAAGAAGATCCAGGAGCACCCCCATCGCGTCCTCCTCCAACGGCTCCGGTGTGCACAACCCGGTTTGGCTCTTCGCAGCCCGTGACCTTGCCAAGCCGGCCGCCCGCCGGGCGTCCCGGACGACATAGTCCGCGACCGACTCGACCCGGAAAGCGGGCTCACTTCCGCGGACCCTGCCGCTGCCCGACGCAATCCGATGGACACCGAACCCGATCGCCTGAAGAAGTTGCCTCACACGGTCCACCGCCAGAGCCTCGGCCGCTTCCCGTTCGGCCGGGTCGGCACCCGCCAATAGGCTGCACGCTTCCGCAGCCTCTCCCGCGAGCACGCCCAACTCGAGGTGGGATGAAGTCTTGGCCATATCGCGCTCATTCTGTTCAGCGGTAAGGGGTGATACGCGAATCCTGCCATGCGAACCGATTTGCTTTGCAACTCGGTTCCCACTAGGGGTGATGCTGTACCACCATTAATGTCAGAGGGTGCTGCGAGACTGGGTTCATGTTCAGTTCGGTGGTCGAGCCAAGCGCTCCGGCGGTTCAACGGCTGCGGCAGGCCGCGGCCGTGCAGGCTGCTGCGGAGGCCGCCCAGGCGCAGGCGCTGCTCGACCTCGCTCATGAGGTGGAGTGGGACGAGACCGCGGAATTCGACGTGGTCGGCACCCGTCCGATCCGGATCGCGGCGGACGGCACTCGGCTGATCGACGAACACCTTCCCCTGGAAGTCGCCGCTGCGCTGGGCATCTCGGCGACCGCGGCAATCTGGTTGATTCGCGACGTGCTCAACCTGGCCGCCCGACACCCTCGGCTTTGGCAATCGGTGCAAGCCCGGCAGTTCCCGCTGTGGCGCGCCCGGCCCATTGCGCAGCTGGTCGAAGCCGCGGGGCTCAACCACGACGAAGCCCTCGCGGTGGACGCCGCCATCGCCGACGCGGTCGGCAGGGTCGGGTGGCGACGACTGGTTCAGCGACTGCGAGCCGCGATGCTGCAGATCGCTCCCGACCGGCTGCGCGCCCAAGCCGAGGCGTCCCAGGCGGCACGTTACGTGCGAGTCGGTACCCTGCCGGACGACCCGGCGTCCAGCTACCTCGCCGGCCGGCTCGACACCAGCGTCGCCCGCGATTTCGACGACCTGCTCGACCGGGTGGCCGACGGGCTCGCCGCACGCGGCGGCACCGGTGACCGTGATCTGCTGCGCGCAGAAGCCGTCAGGGCGATCACGGCCGACCCGGCCGCCCTGGCCGAACTGCTCGACCCGCACCAGCCGGCCCCAGCCAACGGAGCTCCTCGCAAACGGCGGAAGAAGCGGCGTCCGCACCAGTTCTACATTCACCTGCCCGCAACCCTCGGCCCGGACGCTGTCGCCGACGTGGAGAGTATCGGACCGGTACTGGCCGACCAGTTGGGACGGATCGTCGGCGACCGGCCGATCAAGCTGACGCCCGTCCTTCGCGTCAACGGCGGTGCCGAACCAGTAGTCGACAGCTACGCGATCCCGCGGCGGATCCGAGAGCACGTCCTGGTTCGCGACCGGTACGACATCTTCCCGTTCAGCACCCATCACGCCCGCGGCTGCGACCTCGACCACACGGTCCCCTACGTCGAAGGCGAGCCCGGGCAGACCCGGCCGTCCAACCTGGGACCGCACTCCCGTAGACCCCACCGGGCCAAGACCCACGGCGACTGGAAGCTCGAGCAACCCTGCCCCGGCGTCTTCTGGTGGACGACGCCGCGCGGCCAGATCTACCGGGTCGGCCCCGACGGCACGACCAACCTCACTCCCGGCGACCAGCTCGCCGACACCAGCGACGTCGAACGCAGCCTCCGCTGGGGCCTCGACCGCTGGCGTGGCAGCTAGCCACCCCCAGGGGCGGACTCCCCCGCCGCTGACCGGTCGCCGTGCACGTCGAGCCGTCTGCCCAACTCGTCGAGGATGATGTCCAGGCCCTGGTCGAACTGGTCGGAGAACGAGTATTCACCGGTTGCGGTGAGGTGTTGCACAAGTTCGAACAGGTACGGGTGCGGGGCGAGCACGGAGGTCAGGCCGACGGCAAGGTCGACCGCCTGGTCGGTGGTGGCTGGATCAAAGGGGAGGTTCCGCTCGGTCAGCGCGAAGCCGTAGACGTAGGCATCGATCACCGAGAACGCCTGCGCAGCCAACTCGATCGGGAAGCCGCCCCGGCGCAGGCAGCCGATCACCGCGTCGTGATGCCTCAGCAGCGCAGGCCCGGGGTTCGAGCGCGAGTCGATCAGGGCAAGCGCCCACGGATGGCCGACCAGCACCTCCCGCGCGGACGCCGCCCGCACCCGCATGCCCTGCCGCCACGAGTCGCCCGGCTCGGGCAGGGCGATCTGTGCGAACACCCAGTTCACCAGCGCGTCGAGCAGCGCGTCCTTGTTGGCGATGTGGTGGTAGAGCGACATCGCCTCGACGCCGAGCTCCTTGGCGACGTTGCGCATGCTGATCGCTGCCGCCCCTCCCTCGTCGGCCACCCTCGCCGCGGCTTCGACGATGCGCTCCTTGCTGAGCGGCTGCCTGGAGTCCATGCTGTTCGCCTCCTTGTCTCCTTACAGGCGTAAGGCTATCCTGTTCCCAAGACTTACACCTGTAAGGGTCTGCGTGGAACGTGAGGGACGCAATGGAGACAGCCATGACAGCAGCGATCGTCGACCGCTACGGGCCACCCGAGACGGTCCGGCTCACCGACCGGCCCGTCCCCCGGCCGCGCCGCGGCGAAGCTCTGGTGCGCGTCGAGGCGGCGGCGGTGACCTCCGGCGACGCCCGGCTGCGATCCGGCCGGTTCCCACCGGGGTTCGGCTTCCCCGCCCGGCTCGCGATCGGCTTTCGCGGACCGCGGGCGAAGATTCCGGGCGCGGTCTTCTCCGGAACCGTCGAGGGCCTGGGCGAGAACGCAGCCGGCGTGGAAGTCGGGCAGTCAGTCACCGGGATGACCGGCACTCGGCTCGGCGCGCACGCCGAGTACGTGACCGTGCCGATCACGAAGCTGGCGGTGAAGCCCGGCCAGGTCTCTCACGCGGACGCCGCGGGCGCCCTGTTCGGCGGCAGCACGGCGCTGCACTTCCTGCGGGACCGAGCGCGGGTTCAGGCAGGTCAGACCGTGCTCGTGAACGGCGCCTCCGGATCGGTCGGCTCAGCGGCGGCGCAGCTCGCCGCGCACTTCGGCGCAACCGTGACCGCGGTCTGCAGCGAAAGGAACCACGACCTGGCGCGTCGCCTCGGCGCCACCCGGGTGGTCGACTATCAGCAGACTCCCCTCGCCACCCTGGACGAGCGGTTCGACGTGGTCTTCGACGCGGTGGGCAACCTGCGCCGCGCGGACGGCCTGCGGCTCGCAGGCGCTGCCGGCTCGGTGATTCTGGCGGTGGCCGGTCTGGCCGACACGGTGACCGCGCGCGGTCGCGTGATCGCCGGGCCCGCGCCGGAACGCAGCGAGGATTTCGCCCTGCTGCTCGATCTCGTCGCACGCGGCATCCTCGACCCGCTGGTCGAGATCGTCGGCGGACTCGATTCGCTGCCGGAGGCGCACCGGCGCGTCGACACCGGACGGAAGGTCGGCAACCTCGTGATTCTGCCGAGTGCGGGATAGATCTTCGCAGCGTCAGCCGTGCTGCCCGACCATCCTCACTGATCCGTCGCCTTCGGCGGCCGCCGCTTCGCCGGCGACCCAGGAGTCGATGCCGAAGCCGGCCAGCGTGGCCTGGGCTGAGGCGGCCTCGGCGGCGGGCAGCAGAAGCATCATCCCGACGCCCTGGTTGAGGGTGGCTTCGACGTCCGGCTGAGACAGCGCGCCCACGGACTGGACGAGGCCGAAGATCGGCGCCGGGCTCCAGGTCGTCCGGTCGATCACCACCTCGACGCCGGACGGGACCACGCGGGCCAGATTGTTCGCCAAGCCCCCGCCGGTGACGTGGCTCATGGCGTGCACCTCAGCAGTGCGAGTCACCTCAAGACAGGCCTTGGCGTACACCCGGGTGGGTTCGAGCAGTTCCTCGCCCAGCGTCCGTCCCAGCTCGGGGACATGCCGCTCCAGCGACCAGCCGGCCTGGTTCAGCAGGACGTGGCGCACCAGCGAGTAGCCGTTCGAGTGCAGGCCAGAGGACGCCAGCGCCAGCGCCACGTCCCCGGGAACGACCCGCTCCGGCCCGAGAATCCGGGCCTTCTCGACCACCCCGGTCGTGGCGCCGGCGACGTCGAAGTCGTCGACTCCCAGCAGCCCCGGATGCTCGGCGGTCTCGCCGCCCAGCAGCGCCGCCCCGGCGGCCTCGCAGCCGCGGGCGATGCCGTCCACGATCGCGGCGATCCGCTCCGGGACCACCTTGCCGCAGGCGATGTAGTCGGTGACGAAGA
>CAZLWS010000004.1:0-16234 GCA_964563205.1 uncultured Propionibacteriaceae bacterium
CCGCTCGGCGTCCACCACCGGGGCGCAGACGAGGTCGTAGGTGGCGAAGTAGCGGGAGACCTGGGCGATGTTCGAGGTGGGCGTCAGCGGCGTGATGTCGGGGTCGATCAGCGTCGCCGCGAGGATGGACGGGGGTTCTCGCAGCAGCCGCTGAATGTGGACGGCCCCCAGGTAGCGACCGGTCGGGGTGTCCAGCGGCGACCGGCAGATGAAGGCGAGCGCAGCCATCGCCGGCGTGATCTCCTCCTGCCGGACGGCGGCCAGCGCGTCGGCGACCGTTGCGTCCACAGCGAGGATCACCGGCTCGGGGTTCATCAGGCCGCCCGCGGTCGCCGCGTCGTAGGAAAGCAGGGTCCGGACGTCCTTGGCGTCCTCGGGCTCCATCTTCTCCAGGATCTCTTCGGCGACCACCGAGTCGAGTTCGGCGATGAGGTCGGCGGCGTCGTCCGGATCCATCTCCTCCAGCACGTCGGCGGCGCGCTCCCGGTCGAGGGTGGCGATCAGCTCGACCTGCTCGTCCTCGGGCAGCTCCTCCAGGGCTCCGGCCAGATCCTCGTCGTCCATCGCCTGCACCACCTGGGCGCGGGTGGCCGGATCCATGTCGTGCAGCTCGCGGGCGACGTCGGCCGGCTTCAGCTCCGCCAGCCGGGCGACCAGCTGCTCGGCGTCCCGGATCGCGGGAGAGCCGATGAAGTCGGGCAGCTCCGACCAGTCGACCACGGTCACGTGCCCGCGGGCGAACGGACGCCGGGTCGGCTCGCGCAGGGCGACCTCGGAGACCTCCCACTCCCGGCCGCGGGTGCGCTGGATCGCCACGTCGAAGATCGTCTCCGCCATGCTCGAGCCGCTGCGGGTGACCGTCCGGTCGAAGAGGTGGTCGATCACCAGCACCTCGGCATCCCGCGCCTGGAAGCGGCGGGTGTTCACCAGCCCGGAGACGATGACCTGGTGGGCGTCGATCGACCGCACGCGGGCCATCGGGTAGAAGATCCGGCGTGTGGCGAAGAGCTCGACCACAAGCCCTTTCACGCGCGGGGCGCGATTGCCGGTCCGGTTCTGAATCACCACGTCGCGCACCCGTCCGACGTGATCGCCGTTGGGGTCGAGCATCGGCAGGCCTTTGATCCGCGAGACGAAGATCGCCGAGTTTGCTCCACTCACACCCCGGAGGGTACCGCCTCAGCCTCCCCGCTCGGAACCGCGCCGCGACGTCCCTCACCCACGGCTTGAGGGGCGCCTGACGCGGCGCCTGTTCGGCTTCTCGATCCCTTGGACGAAGAACTGCGGCGTCAGGTGGCTTCGGGGTCGAAGGCGATCCGGCGCGGGGCAGGCGCCACGGGCTCGGCGGGCTCGGCGCCGGAGGCGGCCTTCGTCAGGTCGGACGCGGCGTCGGCCGCCGTCCGTCCGACCTCGGCGAGGTCGCGGGTGGCCTCCGCCCCCAGCAGCCTGGAGCCCATGGTGCGCGGGTTGAGGTCGGAGAGGCGGATGTCGTCGAACTCCGGGCCCAGCTGCTGGCGCAGCTGCCCGCGGGCGTCGTTGGCGATGTTGCGGACGTAGGCCACCACGCGCGCGGTCTTCCGCGCCAGCTCGGGCAGCTTCTCCGGACCGAAGATGAGCACGGCCAACACCGCGAGCACGAGGATCTCGGCGACATTGAAGTCGGGCACGGGGCCAGCCTACGACGTTCGTTACAGGCCGGCGGCGTCGAGCAGTGCCACGAAGGCGGCGGCCTGCTCGGCACTGGCCTCCAGCAGGGGACGGCGCAGGCCGCCGGTCGCGAAGCCGCGGGCGTTCAGCCCGGCCTTGACCAGCATGCAGCCCTGGGTGGCGAACACCCCGGTGAACACCGGCAGCAGGGCCGCGTTCTGCGCCACGGCCGATTCCAGCTCGCCGGCCAGGAAGGCCTCGATCAGCGGCTTCATCCGCGCCCCGGTGAAGTGGGTGGACGTCCCGACCACGCCGACCCCGCCGACCGCCAGCAGCGGCAATGTCATCGCGTCGTCGCCGGCGTAGTAGGCCAGTCCGGTGCGGGCGATCACCTCGGCGGAGGCCACCGGCTGACCCTTGGCGTCCTTGACCGCCACGATTCGCGGGTGGGCGGCGATCTCCACCAAGGTGGCGGTCTCGACCGGGACCCCGGCCCGGTGCGGAATGTCGTAGATCACGACCGGCAGCTCGGTCGCGTCGGCCACCGCCAGGAAGTGCGCGGCGACGGCGTCCTGCGGCGGACGGGAGTAGTACGGCGTGACCACCAGCAGTCCGTCGGCGCCGGCGTCGGCGGCTTGGGCGGCCAGCTCAAGGGTGTGGTGGGTGTCGAAGGTGCCGACCCCGGCGACCACCTGCGCCCGATCGCCCACCTCCGCGACGACGGCCGCCACCAGGTCGCGCTTCTCCGCGTCGGTCGTCGTGGGCGCCTCGCCGGTGGTGCCGTTGATCACCAGCGCGTCGTTGCGCTGGACGTCCACCAGGTGCGCGGCGAGCCGACGGGCCTCGTCGAGGTTCACCGAGCCGTCGGAGCCGAACGGGGTGACCATGGCCGTGAGCACCCGGCCGAAGGGAGGTTGGGTCATGGGCAAAGACTAACGGAAGCCCTCCACCTCAAGACCGAGTCGAGATTTCACCGCCCAGCCATCCTGCCGAACCGGGCTGGTCGCGTAGGGTTGCCCCGTGAGTCCTCAGCAGAAGGCCGCCGCCTCCGCCGCGGCAGCCAATCAGGTGTTCGCCGACCAGTTCATCGCGCCGTCCCCGGCCGCCGAGTCCGCCCGCGGGTACGCCGTCGAACGGGGCGCCACCCCGATCAGTCCGGCGGCCGCGGCGACCCTCACCCTGCTGGCGTCGGTCATCCAGGCCCGCCACGTGGTCGAGGTGGGCACCGGCACCGGCGTCTCCGCCGTCGCGCTGCTGGAGGGCATGACCTCCGACGGCGTGCTGACCAGCATCGACAACGAGGCCGAGCTGCAGCTCGTCGCCCGCGAGGTGCTCAGCGAGGCCGGCATCCCGCGTCCGCGCGCCCGGCTGATCGCCGGCGAGGCCCTGGTGGTGCTGCCCAAGCTCACCGACGCCGCCTACGACCTGGTCTTCGTCGACGGCGACCCGCTGGAGTACGTCGAGTACGTCGCCCAGGCGGTGCGGCTGCTGCGTCCCGGCGGCGTCCTCGTCCTGCACCACGCCCTGTGGCAGGGTCAGGTCGCCGACCCGGAGAATTCCGGCGACGAGCCGCTGATCGTCCGTGAGGCGCTGGACGCGGTCCGCGGCCTGGAGGGCTTCACCGCCGCCCTCCTCCCGGTCGGCGACGGCCTGCTGGTCGCTGCCAACGAACGCTAGGCCAGCCGTCCCACGACTGCCGGAGCGTTCATCGCTCCTTCTCCGCCGGGCGGTGCGCGTCCGGACGCCGGCGCAGCCCCTCACCGCCATGCTGCCAGGGCTGGCCGCCGCCGACCGGGCGATGGTTCACACCCGCGGCATCCCAGCGCCGGCCGGCCTGCACCAGCCGCGCGGCGAAGTCCGGCTCGGCGGCCGGGCGGCTCGCCCACCCGATCTCAGCCAGCGCCGCCGCCCGCGGGAAGGCCATGTACTCCAGGTGCTGGGCGGTCGGGATGTACTCGGTCCACAGCTGCCCCTGGACCCCGAGCAGCCGCCCGGACGCCTCAGGCGGCGCCCCGCCCGCCGGGTCGTAGCCGAGGACCTTCTGCCAGGGCAGGCAGCCGCCGATCGCGTAGGGCTCGGTGGTGTCGGCTGACTGGTAGTGGTCGAGGTAGGTGAACTCCTCGGGCGCCATCACCACGTCCATGCCGCGCTGGAGCGCTTTGACGCCCGGCTCGCAGCCGCGCCAGGACATGATCACCGTCCCTTGCGCGTCCTGGTCTTCGATCACCTCGTCCCAGGCGACGGCGGTGCGGCCGCGTCGGGCCAGCCAGCCGCGCAGGTGGTCGGTGAACCAGGCCTGCAGCTGATCGGGCGCCGGCAGGCCGAGACCGGCGGCCAGCTCCGCCGCCGCCGCGCTGGCCCGCCACTGCGTCTTCGGGCACTCGTCGCCGCCGATGTGGACGTGGGTCGAGGGGAACACGTCGATCAGCTGGGCGAAGATCTCCTCCACCAGCGCCATCGTCCGCGGGCCGAGGTGGAGCACCTCCGTGAAGACGCCGAAGGTGGTGGCGACTCCCCCACCGGTCCCGGTGCTGGGGTCGCCGTACTCGGGATAGGCCGCCAGCAGCGCGCGGACGTGGCCGGGCAGGTCGATCTCGGGGACGATGGCCACCCCGCGCCCCTCGGCGTAGGCGACCAGCGCCCGCAGCTGGTCCTGCGTGTAGTGCCCGCCGTGCGGCTGGCCGTCACCCTGCTCCCAGGCCGGCGCGCGCGTCTCGGCACGCCAGGAACCCTGGCGGACGAGTTCGGGATGGCCGACCACCTCGAACCGCCAGCCCTGGTCGTCGGTGAGGTGGAGGTGCAGCACGTTCAGCTTGAGCGCGGCGAGCTGGTCGACGAACCGGTACAGGAACGGCAGCGGCTGAAAGTGGCGGGCGACGTCCAGCATGATCCCCCGCCAGCCGAACCGCGGGGAGTCCTCGATCACCAGCTGCGGCGCCTCCAGCGGGGCGCCCGGCAGCGGCGCCGGGCCGTTGACCCAGGACGGCAGCAGCTGGCGCAGCGTGTGACCGCCCGCGCTGAAGCCGGCTGGCTGGGCGGCGCGCAGCTCGATGCCGCCGTCGTCGATCTGCAGCCGGTAGCCCTCGGTCGGCAGCCGATCGTCGACCACCAGCCGCAGCTGCGGGTTCTCTCCGGGAGTCAGGGTGAGGCCGGCGCCCGGGCCTACCGCGGCCGTCACCGCCTCGATCGCGGCGGCCGGGCCGCAGACGGCCGCGATGCTGGGAAGGGTGAAGACGCCTCCGGTCAGCGTGACGGAGGCGGGGCTCGGAACGAGCCCCAGAGCGTTGATCGGGTCGGCGTCAATGCCGGGTGCAGCGGAAGTCACCAGCGGATTCTGCCAGACTTTCACCGAGCGAGAGGGGGCTCCGGCGGAAACCGCCGAAGCCCCCTCGCATAGCGTCAGTTCGCAGGAACCTTGGTGTTCTTCGGGATGACGGTGATGCCGTTCTCGACGAAGAAGCCACGCGCCCGGTCGTGCTCGTGGTCGACGCCGATCTCGACGCCATCGGGGATGATGACGTTCTTGTCGAGGATGGCGCGGCGGACCACCGCGTTGCGCCCGATCCGGCAGCCGCCGAAGATCACGGCCTCCTCGATGCGGGCCCACTTGTCCACCATGACGTTCGGCGAGAGCACCGAGCGGTCGACGTCGCCGCCGGAGATGATGCAGCCGGAGCCCACGATCGAATCCTCGGCTGTGCCGCGGAGGGTGAACTTGGCGCCCGGCAGCTGAGCCTGCTGCGTCCAGATCGGCCACCTGCGGTTGTACAGGTTGAACTCGGGGTCGACCGACACCAGATCCATGTGCGCCGCGTGGTAGGCCTCGATCGTGCCGACGTCCCGCCAGTAGTTGAGATCCTTCTCGGTCGCGCCGGGGACCCGGTTGGACGTGAAGTCGTACACCTGGGCGCTGCCCGCGGCCACGAAGCTCGGGATGATGTTGCCGCCCATGTCGTGGCGGGAGTTCTCATCGTCGGCGTCGGCCACCAGGGCGTCCACGAAGGCCTCGCGGGAGAAGACGTAGTTGCCCATCGAGGCGAACGACTCCTCCGGGCTGTCGGGCAGCCCCGGCGGATCGGCCGGCTTCTCCAGGAACTGGTTGATCTTCCCGCCCTCGCCGGCGTCGATGATGCCGAAGGCGCTCGCCTCAGAACGCGGCACCCGGATGCCCGCGACGGTGCAGTCGAGGCCGGAGTCGATGTGCGAGTTGACCATCTGCTCGACATCCATCCGGTAGATGTTGTCCGCGCCGAAGACCACGACGTAGTCGGGCTCCTCGTCGTTGATGAGGTTCATCGACTGGTAGATGGCGTCCGCGCTGCCCATGAACCACTGCTTGCCGGTGCGCTGCTGCGCCGGCACCGAGGTGACGTAGCTGCCCAGCATCGATTCGATCTGCCAGGTCGTGGAGACGTGGCGATCCAGGGAGTGGGATTTGTACTGGGTCAGGACGCAGATCTTGGTGAGATCGGAGTTCGCCAGGTTCGACAAGACGAAGTCGATGAGGCGGTAGGTGCCCCCGAAGGGGACTGCTGGTTTGGCCCGGTCGGCGGTCAACGGCATCAGGCGCTTGCCCTCGCCGCCGGCCAAGACGATCGACAGGACGTTCGGTCGATTGCTCATGGTCAGAACCTATTGGGTCCGGCGGTTCTCCACAAACATCTGGACGAAATAGTGCCTGACTGGCAGGCAATGTGACACGATCTGCGCCATGGGACTGCGCGTATCTATCCTCACACGGGAATATCCCCCGTTCATCTACGGTGGCGCCGGCGTTCATGTGGGACAACTCGTCCCGCAGCTCCGGAAATTCACCGACCACGTCGACGTCCAGTGCATGGGCGAGCCGCGCGACGGCGCGACGGCTCACCCCGAGACCTTCCCCGAGGGCGCCAATGCGGCGCTGCGGGTGCTCGGCGCTGACGTTGCCATGGCCAATGCCATCGATCCGTCGGTCGACGTCATCCATTCGCACACCTGGTATGCCAACTTCGCCGGCCTGGTCGGCTCGAAGTTCCTGGACGTGCCGCACGTGGTGACCTCGCACTCGCTGGAGCCGCACCGGCCGTGGAAGGCCGAGCAGCTGGGCGGCGGCTACCGGGTGTCGTCCTGGGCGGAGCGGACCTCGTTCGCCGACGCCGCGGCGGTGATCGCGGTCAGCGCGGGCATGCGCGGCGACGTGCTGGAGAGCTACCCCGAGTTGGATCCCGACCGGGTGCACGTGGTGAAGAACGGCATCGACCCCGACGAGTTCAAGCCCGATCACGCCACCGACGTCGTGGACGAACTGGGCGTCGACCGGGATCGTCCGCTGATCGTCTTCGTCGGACGGATCACCCGGCAGAAGGGTCTGGTGCACCTGGTGCGCGCGGCCCAGCAACTCGACCCCGACACCCAGCTGCTGCTGCTGGCCGGCGCCCCGGACACCCCGGAGATCGCCGCCGAGTTCGACACCGCCTTCGCCGAGTTGAACCAGGTGCGTTCCGGCAGCGTGAAGTGGGTGCAGGAGATGCTGCCGCGGGCGTCCGTCCGTCAGGTGCTGACGCACGCGACCGTGTTCGCCTGCCCGTCGATCTACGAGCCGCTGGGCATCGTGAACCTGGAGGCGATGGCCTGTGAGACCGCGGTGGTCGCCAGCGCGGTCGGCGGCATCCCCGAGGTCGTGGTGGACGGCGTGACCGGCACCCTGGTGCCCTACGACCCGAAGCAGGCCGGCGACCCGGCGTACGTGGCCGCCTTCGAGGCCTCCTTCGCCGAGCAGCTCAACGCCCTCACCCGCGACCCCGGCAAAGCCCGTCAGTACGGCCTGGCCGGACGCCAGCGCTGCATCGACGAGTTCTCCTGGGAGGCGATCGCCCAGCAGACCGTCGGCGTGTACGAGAAGGCCATCGAGTTCCACCAGGGTCGCTGACCCTCCGACAACGCGAAAGGCCCCGAGGATCTCCTCGGGGCCTTCTGCTTGGCTGGAATCAGGCGGTGACGACGCCGTCGAGGGCTTCGCGGAGCTCGGCCGCCTCTGCCGCGTTCAACTCGATCACCAGCCGGCCGCCGCCCTCGGCGGGGATCCGCATGGCGATCACGCGTCCTTCCTTGGCGACCTCGATGGGGCCGTCTCCGGTTCGCGGTTTCATCGCTGCCATTGCATACCTCACTTGTTCAGGCTGGGATCGAACTGCACACCATTATTCCATCCCGCGCTGACACTCGCCGACGCGCCGGCCCGATCGCCGCTCAATCCGCCTTCTCGGCACGGTCGCCGGCCGCTTCATCCGGAGTCACACCACCGTCTTCGGGGGCGAAACTCCCCGTGATCGGGGTGGCCGGACGCGGGCCGTCGAGTTGGGCGGCCAGACGGTCGAGCAGTTCGTCGACCTGCTGCATCGAGTAGCCGCGGGGAACCACCGAGAAGCGAGCGGCGCGCAGATCGTCCCCGGTCAGATCGCCCTGCGGCAGGTGCGGCGCCGGTGAGCTGGTGACCGGAGCCGGCAGCTCCCCAAGCCGTCCGCTGGAGGCCACGGCCGCGACGCCGAGGATCGCGACGCCCAGCATCCACAAGAACCACTCCACGCCCCGATGGTAACCGATCAGGACATCTGGAAGCCGTCATCAGGAGACGGCTGCGAGCCCGGGGCGGTGACCAGCTGCACGGCCTCGGCCGGGTCGTCCACGAGCTGCAGCAGGTTGAGGTCCTTCTCGCCGATGTAGCCCTCGCCCAGCATCGTCTCCCGTAGCCAGGTGAGCATTCCCGACCAGTACTCGGTGCCGTAGAGGACGATCGGGAAGGAGCGCACCTTCCGGGTCTGCACCAGGGTGGCGGCTTCGAAGAGCTCGTCGAAGGTGCCGAAGCCGCCGGGCATCACGATGAACCCCTGGGAGTACTTCAGGAACATCACCTTGCGGGCGAAGAAGTACCGGAAGTTGATGCCGAGCGAGACGTACTTGTTGATGCCCTGCTCGAAGGGCAGCTCGATGCCGAGACCCACCGAGGCCCCGCCGGCCTGCATGGCGCCCTTGTTGGCGGCCTCCATGATGCCCGGGCCGCCGCCGGTGATGGTGGCGAAGCCGGCCTCGGCGAGCAGCCGCCCGATCTCGACGCCGGCGGCGTAGTACCGGTGCCGCCGGGAGGTGCGGGCCGAGCCGAAGACGCTGATCGCCGGGCCGAGGTCGGCCAGCGTCCCGAACCCTTCGACGAATTCGGACTGGATCCGCAGCACCCGCCACGGGTCGGCATGGGCCCATTCGGTGTCGCCCCGGTTCGCCAGCAGCCACTCGTCGAAGGTCTGCGGCTCGGCGGTCTCGGCGCGGCGGACGACCGGCCCCTGGGTGCGCATCGGCTTGCTCATCGCCCCATCATGACGCAACTCGCCCGGTTGAAGTAGACGACCCTCCCGGAGACCCCCGCCCTCGTCACCTGCACAAGCGAGTCAGGCAAGCCAGCGCAGCAGCGCCTCCCTACAGCTGTAGAGGTCCTCCACCGGGCAGGCTTCGTCGTCGGCGTGCGCCTTGAGCGGGTCGCCCGGGCCGAAGTTCACCGCCGGGGTGCCGAGGGCGCTGAACCGGGCGACGTCCGTCCAGCCGAACTTGGCCAGCGGGGTTCCGCCGACCGCGGCGAGGAACTCCTGCGCGATCGGACGGTCCAGGCCGGGCCGGGCGCCCAGCGCGAAGTCGATCACCTCGATGTCGTGGCCGGCCATGAGCTCGCGGCAGTGGCCGATCGCGTCCGCCTCGTCCCGGTCGGGGGCGAACCGGAAGTTGACGGTCACCGCGCACCGGTCCGGGATGACGTTGCCGGCGATCCCGCCGCGGACGTCGACGGCGTTCATGCCCTCGCGGTAGGTCAGCCCGTCCACCTCGACGGTTCTCGGCTGGTAGGCCTCGAGCCGGCGCAG
Source organism: uncultured Propionibacteriaceae bacterium (assembly GCA_964563205.1). Classification (GTDB taxonomy): domain Bacteria; phylum Actinomycetota; class Actinomycetes; order Propionibacteriales; family Propionibacteriaceae; genus Propionicimonas. The sequence continues at coordinate 9,537 of CAZLWS010000004.1, forward strand.
CACCTCGCCCATGTCGTGGATGGCGTTGTGGCCGACCCAGGACCGCGCCGAGTGGGCGGCCCGGCCGCGGGTGGTCACCACATACCGCAGGGTGCCCTGGCAGCCGCCCTCGATCCGGGCCGAGGTCGGCTCCATCAGGACGGCGAAGTCGCCGGCCAGCGCCTCCGGACGGGTGGCGGCGATCCGGGTCAGCGAGTTGTCGGCGGCCGCCACCTCCTCGTGGTCGTAGAAGATCCAGGTGAGGTCCCGGTTGGGCTGGGCCAGCAGCGCGGCGACCTGCAGCATGACGGCGACGCCGCCCTTCATGTCGACCGTGCCGCGGCCGTGCACCACGCCGTCCACCAGCCGGGAGGGCAGGTTCGCGGCCACCGGGACGGTGTCGAGGTGGCCCGCGATCACCACCCGCTGCGCCCGTCCGAGCTCAGTGCGGGCGATCAAGGTGTCGCCGTCGCGCACCACGTCCAGATGGTCGCACTCCGCCAGCGCCCGCTCGACCGCGTCGGCCAACTCCCTCTCATCACCGCTGACCGACTCGACGTCCACGATGTTCTGGAAGAGCTCGATCAGGTCTCCGTGCGGGCGCAGGTTCATGGGCGAAGCCTAAGCCCTGGGCTGTCGGCGCGCGCAGGTACGCTGGCCTGCATGACTAGACCCGCTGCCGCTTGGGGCCTCGCCACCGTCCACGAATCCGGCCAGGTGCTCGACACCTGGTTTCCCGCGCCCGCGCTGGGCGCGCACGACGGCAGCCCGGCGCCGGTCGAGCTGACCGAGGCGGCCGGGGTCGACGGCCACCGCCGGGTGCGCACCGAGGCAGTGCTGGTGGAGATCGATCTGGACCAGCCGCCGGCCAGCGTCCCGGACGCGTACCTGCGGCTGCACCTGCTGAGCGCGCGGCTCGCCGCCCCGCGCAGCATCGACCTCACCGGCCTCTTCGGCGTGCTGACGAACGTGGCCTGGACGAACCACGGCCCCTGCCTGGCCGAAGGCTTCGAGCAGACCCGGCTGGCGCTTCGCGCCCGCGGCCAGGTGACCGTGTACGGGGTCGACAAGTTCCCCCGCATGGTCGACTATGTGCTGCCCGGCGGCGTCCGGATCGCTGACGCCGACCGGGTGCGGCTCGGCGCCCACCTGGCCGCGGGCACCACCGTGATGCACGAGGGTTTCGTGAACTTCAACGCCGGGACGCTGGGCGCCTCGATGGTCGAGGGACGGATCTCCGCCGGCGTGATCGTGGGCGACGGCACGGACGTCGGCGGGGGCGCGTCCATCATGGGCACCCTGTCGGGCGGCGGCCAGGAGCAGATCACGGTCGGCGAACGCTGCCTGCTGGGCGCGGAATCCGGGCTGGGCATCGCGCTGGGCGACGACTGCGTCGTCGAGGCCGGGCTGTACGTGACCGCCGGCACGAAGGTGCTGCTGGACGGCGAGGTCGTCAAGGCGTCCAGCCTGTCGGGGCAGTCCGGGCTGCTGTTCCGGCGCAACTCCACCACCGGTGCGGTCGAGGCCCTGCGGCGCGCCGGCACCGGCGTCGAGCTCAACGCCGCACTGCATGCCAACTAGGCGACCCCGGCCCAGGGCGACTCTGGCGAAGGCGCTCGCCGGGGTTTCGGCGCTCGCGCTGCTGGCGGTCGGCGGGGTGGTGGCCTGGTCGGCCTACCACCGCGTCCCGCTGCCGGTGGACGACCGCTGCACCGCCACCGTCAAGGGTGACAGCGTCACTCTGGATCCGGAGCGGGCCTACTACGCCGCGCTGATCTCCGGCGTGTCGGTGAAGCGCGGGCTGGCGCCGCGGGCGGGCAGCATCGCGCTGGCCACCGCTTTCCAGGAATCCGGCATGCGGAACCTCGACTACGGCCACGCCGACTCGATCGGGCTGTTCCAGCAGCGTCCGTCGAAGGGCTGGGGGACGATCGAGGAGATCATGGACCCCTGGTATTCGGCGGCGGCCTTCTACAAGGCCCTGGTGCGGGTGAAGGACTGGCAGGAGGGCGACATCAACGACGTCGCCCAGGCGGTGCAGCGCAGTGCCCACCCCGAGGCCTACCGCAAGCACGTCGAGAAGTCCCGGACGCTGGCTAGCTCGCTCACCGGGCAGACTCCCGCTTCGTTCAGCTGCATGGTCCGCTCCCCGGGCGACGCCGACCCCGAAGGGATGGCCGACTACCTGAAGAAGACCTTCGGCAAGACCGTCAAGGTGGCCACGGCAGACACCGGCCTGGTCGTCACCGCGAAGGACGCCACCGTGGCCTGGTCGGCCGCCCACGCCGCGGTCGCCGGCACCGGCCGCTACGGCCTGGCCGGCGTGACGATCGGCGACTGGAGCTGGACGCATGACGCGTGGGCGCCGGCCGCCTGGCACGGCCTCGGCGACCCCAGCGGGCCTGCCGAGCTCACGCTCAGCTTCCGGACCGACTAGCGGCGCTCGCGGAACCGCCAGCGGCCGTCGAGGTCGAGGAAGCCCTGCTCGCGCGCGGTCGTCACCCAGTAGTAGGCGGTGCCGCCGGACGGGCCGGGGACGGCGGTCACGCTGGTGAACGCGGCGGTGTCGCCGTCGGCGTCGATCACTGCGTTCGGGCAGAGGGCGAAGCCCGGCCCGACCCCACGACAGGCGGCTCCGCCGGCCAGGGTGAGGGTGCGGCCGCTGGCCAGCGACCGGATCCTGGTGGGCTCTCCCGCGGCCGGTCGATCGGCGGCCAGGCCGGCGGTGATCGCTCGGGTGAAGCCGTCGGGCAGGGTGACTGCGCCTCCGGCGGGCAGTTGCACCAAGTCGGCGGCGCCGTCCGGCGCGATGACCGAGCAGGCGCCGGCCGCATCCGGCTCGCAGTCGATCTGGCCGGGCCCTGGCTGCACGACGGGTTCCAGGTCAGGGCCCAGCAGGCCGCGTCGTCCGTCGGCCTCGACCCAGTAGCCGAGCACCCGCTCCCCGATCGCGGCCGGCTCGGTGATCGGACGGATCTCGTCCCACTCGCCGCCGACCCGGCGGAGCCCGGCGTCCAGGAAGGTCGCCCTGCCGTCCCGCTCGACCACCGCGTAGCCGCCGCGGAAGGCGCTCGCCGCGTCGAACTGCGGGCCGAGCAGCCACTCGCCGGAGCGGCCGACATACCCGAGCCGGCCGGCCGGTTTGCCCGTGGACGACCGTCGCGCCGCCGCGGGCACGCCGGGCGCCCCGGCCTCCTGCGCGGCGACGGTGACCCAGCCGACGTGCGGGGCCTCGACGCCGGTCGCGAGGTCGAGGAAGTGCTCCCCCGAGGGGAGCGAAACGTTGACCACGCTGCCGATGACAGCCGCGACCTGCTGGTCCGACGCAGCGGCGAGCACCACTTCGCCGGTCGCCGCTGCCACCGCGCCCTCGCCGGCTCCGGCGGCCACGATGAGGTGATCGGTCCCCGCGCATTCGGCGTGGCGCGCCTCGACCCGGGTCACTTTCCGGCCGGTGAGATCAAGCAGGTCGGAGCCGTCGGCATCGCTGGCCAGCACCAGCGCCGGACGACCCTCGGAATCGCCGCAGTAGGCGTAGGAGGCATACCGGGGCGGGGCCGCCACGTCGCCCGCGGCATCGACGAAGCCGTAACGGGTAGCGCTGGACGGCCGCCCGTCCGGGGCTTTTGCCGTCACCGCGCTGGCCGTCGGCCACAGCATCGGCTTGCCGTCGGGGGCGGGCATCCCGCGTCCCGCCGCGGCCGCCGGAGTCGCCGCACCCAGCGCAGCGACCACCAGGGTCAAGGCTGGGAGGATTCGGCGACGCACCAGCCCATCTTGCGTCATGCACCCGGGACACGGAAGGGAAACCGGAAAACCTTGGGCGAATCTCAGCCACCGAGGAACTTGCGGTTGCTGATGAATGGCGAAGAGTTCGCCGTGAGCGCCCCACACCGAGCCGCTGAGCGCAATGATTCGTCCCAGGACGTTCCGGAGGCTGTGGGATTCCCGCCGCCCCGGGACCTGGGAAGGAAAGGCGGGACGAATGCCAGAGCGCACACCTCCTTCGTCATCGCCGCCAACCCACCCCCTTTCGCCATCCCCGCAAGCTCTTCCGTCATCCCCGCGAAGGCGGGGATCTCTCCCCCGGTCAGCCGCGATCCTTCCCGTTGCGGCGCTCCTGGCCGCCTGCACACCCGCCGCTCCTCCCCCCGCGCCGAGCACCCCGCCGCCCAGCGCTCCCGAGATCACCGTCACGGCCCCCGACCCGAGCCCCGCCCCGGAGCAGCCGGCGATGCCGGCCGCCGACGGCGGCCCGATGCTGTGGCCGACCACCTCAAGCCGCACCCTCTACCTCGACGGCTCGACCACCGACCTCGTCCTGTACGGATTCGTCGACACCGGGGGCGCACGCGTCGTCCCGGCCCGCTACCAGTGGCACGAGTTCTGCCGGGACGAGACCGGCCGGGCCACCCTCGTCCTGGCCGGCTCCGGAGACCCGCAGTCAGACATGCTCGACCTCTCCGGAAAGGTGACCGGCCGCCTCCCCGGACGGTTCGCCGACTGCGTCGGAGACAGCCACGCCGTCTACCAGACCGACATCAGCGAACTCGGCCCCGCTGAACACGGCTCCGGGCTGTTCGACCTGCGCTCCGGAGAGGTGGTCGTGCCGGTGAAGAAAGGCCGCACCGTCACCATGATCGACCGGCGGACGGTGAACGTCCACAGCGCGAAGGGCGAGTACTTCCTCGACCTGGCCACCGGCGCGCAGACCCCTCACCCGGGCTTCCTCACCGGCTACCCCGACTCCGCCGCGAGCCCGGAGGACCTCACGCTGCTGCCGGCCAGTGACGTGATGATCGACAGCTACGGCGACTCCGAGGAGCTTCCGCTGATCGGCTACCTCGACCGTGGCGGGCGCTGGGCGGTCGAGCCGGAGTTCGAGCGCGCCGAGCCGTTCCGCGCCGGCTACGCGGCCGTCGGGGTCGGCGATCGGGATCACTTCGTCGACACCGCCTTCCGCCCCGTACCGGGTGACTGGTCGTGGGTGAGCAGCACCCCGTGGGGCTACGTTGTCGGCGGTGAGGGGGACGATCAGAGCGACCCCGGTCTGCTGGGGCTCGACCTGCGAGTGCTGCTCGAACCGGACGTGGCCGAGACCGACTGCGGCTGGGAGTCGACGGACGCCTGCGCGGTCTATCCGCACGACGGGCCGCCGCAGGTGTTGCTGCTGCCCGAGGGAACCCTCGTCGACCCGCCCGAAGGCTTCACCGGCGTGCTGAGCCGGACCCTGTTCACCGACGGCGGCCCTGAGGTCGCGGCGCGGAACGTCCACAACACGTCCGCCGGCGTCAGCTTCGCGCTGGACCGGCCGTCCACCTGTCGAGTGGAGGGGGTCTGGATCGGCTGCGAGCCGGCGGCCGCGGCGGCTCCGGCGGCCGTCTACCGCGACGATGGCGCACGGACGGAGTTCCGCGACGTCGCCGCCGTCGAGGGGGCGGTGCGCGGCACCGCGTCCGGCTACTACTGGACGGTGGCCGGCCCCCGGCAGGGCTTCGTCGACGACACCGGCCGCTGGCTCTTCAGCGAGAGCCGCTACACCACCCTGGAGGACTGACATGACCGGCCGCCTGATCGGAGTCGCCGCCGCCCTGGCGATCGCCCTCACCGCGTGCACCCCCGCCGCTCAGCCCAGCCCTGGCGCTCCGACCGGCCCGGCGCCGTCCGGTTCCCCCACGGCCACGCCCAGCACCCCCGTCGACACCGCGACGCCCGAGCCGTCCAGCCACCCGTTCACTTTCGAGACCCTGCCCCGGTTCGACGGCTCCACCGCGAACATCCCGCTGATCTCCCTGGTGATCCAGCGGCTCACCGGCGCTTCCGCAGCCGAGGCCGACAACGCCGTCTCCGTGACCACGACGCCGAACGCCTATCGGGCGCTGGTCGCCGGGGAGACCGACCTGCTGCTGGTCTACGAGGCTGACGAGACGGTGAAGCAGGAGGTCGCGGAGTCCGGCGTCGAACTCGAAACCCATCCGATCGGACGCGACGCGCTGGTCTTCTTCACCAACGAGTCCAATCCGGTGACCTCGTTGACCACCGACCAGTTGCGCGACATCTACACCGGCAAGGTGACTGACTGGAAGCAGGTCGGCGGCGAGGACGTCGAGATCGTCGCCTATCAGCGGACCGAGGAATCCGGCTCCCAGGCGCTGATGCGCAAGTACGTGATGGGTGACCGCGAGATGGCCAAGGCGCCCTCGGAGCTGATCACCGATGACATGGGCGGCATCATCGAAGGGGTCTCCGACTACGCCAACACCGGCAACGCGCTGGGCTACTCGGTCTACTACTACCTGGCCAACATGTACGCCGTCGAGGGCATCCGGATGCTCGGGATCTCCGACGTGATGCCGTCGCACGAGACCATCGCGTCGGGCGACTACCCCTTCGTGAACGACTTCTTCGTGATCGTCCGCGCGGACGAGCCCGCCGGCAGCCCCGCCCGCCAGGTGATGGAGTGGCTGCTCTCCCCCGCCGGCGCCCAGACCGTCGCGGACGCGGGCTACGTCCCAGCCGCCTGAATGGAAGCTAGCCGCGCAGTCGGGCCGCGGCAGCCGCGATCCGCTCGTCGGTGGCGGTCAGCGCCACCCGCACGAACTGCTCACCCGCGGGGCCGTAGAAGTCGCCGGGGGCGGCCAGGATGCCCAGCGAGGCGAGGTGGTCGATGCTCGCCCGGCAGTTCTCGCCACGGGTGCACCACAGGTACAGCGAGCCCT
>CAZLWS010000004.1:16334-41854 GCA_964563205.1 uncultured Propionibacteriaceae bacterium
TCGATGCTCGCCCGGCAGTTCTCGCCACGGGTGCACCACAGGTACAGCGAGCCCTCGGAGAACTCCACCCGGTAGCCCGCGGCCTCCAGCGCCGGACGCAGCAAGGCGCGCCGCCGCAGGTACCGCTCGCGCTGAGCCTCGACGTGCTCGGAGTCGCCCAGCAGGGCCGCCATGGCGGCCTGGATCGGCGCGGGCATGATCAGCCCGGCGTGCTTGCGCACCTCCAGCAGCGGGCCGACCACGGCCGGGTCGCCGGCGACGAAGCCGGCGCGGTAGCCGGCGGCGTTCGACCGCTTGGAGAGCGAATGGACGGCGAGCAGGCCGTCCAGCGAGCCGCCGTTGATCCTCGGGTCGAGGACGGAGACCGGCTCGGCCTCCCAGCCGAACTCGCCGTAGCATTCGTCGCTGGCCAGCACGGCGCCCGCCTCGCGGGCGGCCGCGACCCAGGCGCGGGTCTCGTCCGCGTCGAGGATGCGGCCGTGCGGGTTGGCCGGGGAGTTGATCCAGATCAGCCGCGGCTTGAGCGCGGCGATCGCGGACGGGTCGTCGCAGGCCACCGGGTTCGCCCGCGCGATCCGGGCGCCCACCTCATAGGTCGGGTAGGCGATCTCGGGGTACACCACAGTGTCTGCGCCGGTCAGGCCGAGCAGGGTGGGCAGCCAGGCGACCAGCTCCTTGGTGCCGATCACCGGCAGCACGCCGTGGTCGGTCAGGCCGGCCGCCCGCCAGCGGGTGGTCAGGTAGCCGACGATCGCGGCCCGCAGCGCGGGCGTGCCCCAGGTGAGCGGGTAGCCCGGGGCGTCCGAGGCCTCCCGCAGCGCCTGCTGGGCGAACTCGGGGGTCGGGTCGACCGGGGTGCCGACCGAGAGGTCGACCAGGCCGTCCGGATGCGCGGCCGCCAGTGCGCGGGCGTCCGCCAGCGAATCCCAGGGGAAGTCCGGCAGGCGGCCGGCGAGTGTCACTCGCCTTGGGGCGGCAGGGCCGCCACGATCGGGTGGTCCCAGTCGATCGGGCCTTGGCGGGCGGCGCCGCCGGGCGAGCCCACCTCATCGAAGAAGTGAACGTTGACGTCGTAGTACTCGGCCTGGTCGCTGGGCAGGTCGTCCTCGTAGAAGATCGCCTCGACCGGGCAGACCGGCTCGCAGGCCCCGCAGTCGACGCACTCGTCAGGGTGGATGTAGAGCATCCGGTTGCCCTCGTAGATGCAGTCGACCGGGCATTCCTCGACGCATGCGCGATCCTTGACGTCCACGCAGGGCAAGGCGATCACGTAGGTCATGTCCGTAGGCTCCTCTAACGACTTTCTTCGCCGCCTACTGTACAACCGCAGCACGGCCCGGGCCGCCCACCACGCGCCGCGTCCCAAACCGGTCCGGAGCACCGGCTACTCGCGGACGGAGCCCTCCAGCATGCCGGCGATGAAGTGGCGCTGCAGGAAGATGTAGAGCAGCACGACGGGGGCGGCGACGAGCACGGCGCCGGCGGCCAGCAGGGCAGTGCCCTGGGTGTACTGGCCCTGGAAGAAGGCCAGGCCGAGCGGCGCCGTCCGGACGACGGCGTTGGGTGACATGACCAGCGGGATCAGGAACTCGTTCCAGGTCCACATGAAGACCAGCAGCACCAGGGTGAGGATGGCCGGACGGCCGACCGGCACCAGGATCTGCCACAGGATCCGCCATGAGCCGGCGCCGTCCAGCCGGGCAGCCTCCATCAGCGAGACCGAAGAACTGCGAAAGTAAGTCCGCATCCAGTAGGCGCCGAAGGCGATCGACATGGCGATCTGCGGCAGCGCGACCCCCCAGACGGTGTTGGTGAGGCCGATCTGGCGCAGGTCGAAGTAGAGCGGCACGACGAAGGCCTCGGTGGGCACCATGATGCCCAGCAGGATCAGCCAGAACACGGCTTCCCGGCCCTTGAAGCGCATGGTCCCCAGCGCGTAGCCGGCCAGGATGGACGCGGTCACCGACACCACCACGACGATCGCGGCGACCAGCACCGAGGTGAGCAGGTACTGCCCGAACCGCCCGATCTCCCAGGCGGCCGGGAAGTTCTCCGGATGGAAGCCCCCTGCCCGTCCGGCGGCGGCGTCCGCCGGGCCGAAGGCGAGGCTCAGGATGACCCCGACCGGGGCGAGCACCACGGCGGCGAAGCCGATCAGGATGACGTAGTTGGCCGCCCGCTCGAAACTGGAGATCCTCATGAGGCTGCCTTGAATCCGGGTGAGATCCCCGCCTTCGCGAGGATGACGGAAAACGGCGCGACGGAGATCCTCATGACCGGTCTCCGATCCGGTTCACCACGAGGTTGATGGCGAAGATGATCGCGGTCAGGAGGATGCCGATGGCGGTCGCGATGCCGACCTTTCCGAGCTCGAAGGCGTTGCGGTACACCTCGTAGCTGGGGACGGTGGTGGACGTGCCCGGCCCGCCCCGGGTGGTGACGTAGACCAGGTCGAAGGTCTTCAGCGCGGCCACGATCGTCAGGGTGAGCGCGACCGCGATCTCGCCGCGCACGCTGGGCAGGGTGACCGCGAAGAACTCGCTCACCGGGCCGGCGCCGTCCAGCCGGGCCGCCTCGAACAGCTCCTTCGGTATGCGCGCCATCCCCGCCATCAGCAGGACGGTGACCAGCCCGGTCGACACCCAGGTCCCGACCAGGCCGACGGCGGGCAGCGTCCAGAAGAAGTCGCCCAGCCAGGGACGGGCGAGCGCCCCCAGACCAACGGCCCGCAGCAGCGCGTTGATCGGGCCGTCCGGGGCGTACAGCTGCCGCCAGGTGACGGCGACCACCACCATCGCGATCACCTGCGGCAGGAAGATCACGACCCGGAAGAAGCCCAGCCCGCGCACGCTGGCCCGCGTCAGCAGCGAGGCCAGCGGCAGCCCGATCAGCAGCGGAACGACCGCGTAGAACAGAATCAGCACCAGCGCGTGCCCGAAGGCCTCCCGCAGCCGCGGGTCGGCCATCACGGCCAGGTAGTTCTGCACGCCCACGAAGCTGGACGACGGGCTCAGCCCGTCCCACTCGTAGAGCGAGTACTGCGCCGCCCGCAGCAGCGGGAAGAGCAGGAACCCGCCGTAGAGCAGCAGGGCCGGCGCCAGGTAGGCCCAGGGCAGCCAGCCAGGTCCGGCGAGACGGCTCCGACGGGCTCGGGTCTCAGCCCGGACCGATCCCTGCGCTTGGTTCACCCTCAGCCTGCCGAAGGGTCGTCGGGTCAGCCGTTCTCGGCGCTGAACGCGGCGTAGTCGGCCTCCAGCGCATCGGTGAACTCCGCCGGGGTCAGCTGACCGTCGATCAGCCTCTGCAGGGCGCCGCCCAAGGTCTCGGAGAAGGTCGGGGTGGCGTAGTCGAGGTAGGGAAGGACGTCGCCTTCGGCGGTGACCCGGCCGAACTCGGTGAGCAGCTCCCGCTGCGCGCCGGTGGCGGAGGCGGCCAGTTCGGCGGTGCGGTTGACCGGCAGGTTGCCGGTCTCCAGCAGCAGCTGCATGGCGTCATCGCTGGTGATGAAGTCGAGGTAGGCGGCGGCCACGTCCGGCTGCTTGCTGGCCGTGGTGACGGCGAACGGCACCCCGGTGCCGCCGGTGGTGGCGTAGCGTCCGGCCGGGTTCGCCGGGACGAAGAAGCCCAGGTCGTCCCCCATCGCGGCAGCCATGTCGGCGGCCAGCCAGGAGCCGCCGATCAGGAAGACTCCTTCCCCCTTCGTCATCTTCTGCCAGACCGCGTCGTAGTCGGCGCCGTTGACGCCGTCGTTGAAGTACCCCTTCTCCACCCAGCCCTGCAGGGTGGCGGCGGCCGCCTCGTTCTCGGGGGTCTTCCAGCTGGCGCCGGCGTTGCCCAGCGCGAGGTCGGTGATCTGGTCAGCGGGGACGGTGGCGCCCTGCAGCGGGCCGAAGACGTGGATCGCCGGCCACTTGTCGAGGTTGCCCAGCATCAGCGGTGTCTCGCCGGCGGCCTTGGCCTTGGCCAGCGCGGCCTCGAACTCGGTCCAGTCTTTCGGAACCTCGGCGCCGATCCCGGCCAGCTTGCTCTTGGAGTAGAACACCCCCACCACTTCGCCCATCTGCGGCAGGCCGTAGAGGCTGCCGGCGCCGAAGACCGCCGCATCGGGCGAGTAGCTGGAGAACTTCAGGATGGACGGGGCGAACCGCTCGTTCCAGCCGTAGGCGGCGGCGTACTCGTCCAGCGGCAGCAGCTGGCCGGCGCCGACCAGGGCGCCCATGGTGTTGCGGCCGTTGTTGGCCTGCACGACGTCGGGCGCCTCGTCGCCGGTGAGGGCCAGCCGCAGCGTGGTCGCCAGGTCGTCGAAGGACTGTGACACCCGGTTGACGGTGACGTTGGGGTGCTTCTCGTGGAAGGCCGCGTTCAGCTTCTCGATCTGCTCGTTCTGGCCGCCGCGGACCTCCTGATCCCAGACGGTGAGCGTGACGTCTCCGACGCCGGAGATGTCGGTGTTCACGCCGGCTGGGCCGGTCGAGCCCGCCGGGGCGCCGGTCGTGGTCGGCGCGCCGGCGCCCGGCGCGCAGGCGGCCAGGGTCGCGAGCAGGGTGACGCCGAGCAGCGCGCCCGCGGCGCGGTGAGCAAGCCTGATCAAGTTCGTGTCTTCCTTCGTTTCGTTGCATGACAAGCATGGCGGGAAGCGCCGCGAGCCCGAGACCGGTCTCGCCCGCGGGTTGGACGCTTCTGCTTCCAGACGCCGCCCCACGATCCGTCCCGACCCCCACAACCCCGTCCAGCGGCGGATTTGTTCCACCTGTGCTTGCGCGCCGGGAGCCGCACTAGGGTGAGGGCACCGGATTTCGAGGAGGCGGACAGTGATTCGAGTGGCGACGATCGGCAGCAGCATGATCACCCGGCGGTTCGCGGCGGCGGTCGGCGAAGTCGAGGGCATCGAGATCACCTGCGCCTACTCCCGCGACCCCGAGCGGGCGGCGGTCTTCGCTGCCGAGCTGGGGGCTCCCAGTTCCGAATCCGACCTGGATCGGCTGCTCGCCTCCCCGGAGATCGACGCGGTCTACATCGCCACCCCGAACTCCGTCCACTACGCCCAGGCGCTGGCGGCGATCGCGGCCGGCAAGCACGTCCTGGTCGAGAAGCCGGCGACCACCGGCGCCGCCCAGACTGCCGACCTGGTGGCCGCGGCCCGCGCCGCGGGCGTGGTCTTCCTGGAGGAGATCCGCAACGTCTACGACCCGGGCGTAGCGCTCGTCCGCGAGCTGCTGCCACGGCTGGGCCAGATCCGGCGGGTGACGCTGCGGCTGCACCAGCGTTCGGCCCGCTACGACCTGGTGCTGGCCGGCGAGACCGTCAATATCTTCGACCCGGCCATGGGCGGCGGGGCGATGTACGACCTCGGCGTGTACTGCGCACAGCTTCTGGTCGAGCTCTTCGGCGAGCCGGACCGGGTGCTGGGCGCCCTGGTCCCGGTGGCCGGCGGAGCGGACGGCGCGGGCGCGGCCCTGGCGGTCTACCCCGGCTTCGTGGCGGACTTGAGCTTCTCGAAGATCACCGTCCCGGGCGCCGACAACGCCATCGAGGGCGAACTGGGCACCCTGGTGTTCGACGACGTGTGCGACCCGCGCCGGCTCACCCTGCGGTTGCCGGGCGGCGGCGAGGAGGAGTTCACCGTCACCGCGCGCGGCGTCGACCCGCTGGGCAACATGGTCTACCCGACCGAGCGGTTCGTCCAGGCCGTGGCCGAGGGCGCCGACATCGCCGCCGAGCAGGACCGCTCGATCGCCGCCGCCCGCGTGCTCGACGCGATCCGCGCCACTGGCTAGTTCTTGTCCTTGGGCTTCTCGCCGCAGACCACGGCGGTCAGGCTGTTGTAGGCCCAGAAGAAGGGCTCCTTCTTGACCAGCTTCTTGCCCTTGTAGAACAGCCGGTTGTAGCGGACGTCGAAGCCGCTCATCGCCGACTGCGGGACGCACTTCGCCGAGGTGTCGTAGATCGTCTTGCCGGGGGCCCGGTAGTTGCTCCTGACCGGCTTGGACGCCTTCACGGTGTAGGTCTTGGTCGACCAGACCCGGACGGTCACCGAGCCGGTCTGACCGGTGCGGCCGGTCGTCCACGCCTGCAGCAGGACGCCGTACTCGGAGTCGTTCTTGAACTTCAGGTCGACCATCTTCCAGTCCAGGGTCGCTTCGCGACCGACCGGGTAGCGGCTGAAGTACAGCGAGTGGGGCTTGTGGTAGACGTCCTCCAGCCCGGCGAAGAAAATCGCGTTGAACAAGGTGGTGGTGGCCTGGGAGATGCCGCCGCCGTAGATGTTCGGGTCGATCTTGCCGTTGGCGATGCCGCCGCCCCGCATCCAGCCGGCCTTGGCGGTGCGCTCCCCCAGCCGGGCGTTGAGCGAGAAGGTCTCGCCGGGGGCGACGTAGGTGCCGTTGATCAGCTTGGCGGCCTTGCCGATGTTGTTGTAGCGGTAGGCGCTGCCGGGGAAGTAGGTGGTGAACTTCCCGGTGACCTGCTTGACGCCGGCCGCCTTCGCGTCCGCGGTGGTGAAGGAGGCGGGCTTCTTGGCGGTCTCCACCGCCACCTCGCGATCGCCGGTCTCCGCCAGGACGGGCAGCACCGCCGCGGCCAGCCGGCCGGCGTCGACGCCCTCGCCGTCCACCGACTTCACGATCTTCGGCTTGCCGCCCTTCTTGATGGTGAAGCTGGCGTTCTTCGGCTTGGTCAGCTTGAGCTTGTCCAGCTCGGGCGCGACCCCGGCCGCCAGCTTCTTGGCGTCCAGGCTAGGCGCGAGGTCGCCGCCCTGGGCGACGAAGCTGAGCGCCTCGGCGATCGTCTCCGGCTCGACGGTGATGCTGCCCTTGTCGCCGACCTGCACGGTCACCGGCTTGGCGACCGCCGGCTTCCCGACGGAGGCGACCGCGGCCTCGGCCTCGGCGGTGGTGATGTCGGGCTCGGTGGTGGCGACCACGGCCTCGACGGCGGTGGCGTGAAGGTAGGCGGCCCGCACCGCCGCGGCGGTCTCGGCCGGCTGAACGGCCTTGCCGTCCACCCCGGGAGTGATCTTGGGCTGGCCTTTCTCGTAGGCCAGCGCCGCGTCGGCGGCGGGGACGTCCACCTGCTCGACCAGGCCGGCCAGCCGGGCGTCGAGCTTGGTCTGGTCGAGGGTGACCACGGCGGGCAGTTCGGCGCCGCCGAAGAGCACCTCGACGATCTCGACCGGGTTGGCGGTGCGGCCGCCGCCGGCCGCGGCGATGGACGCGGCGTAGTCGACGCTGAGGCCGAGTTCGGCCGGTGTGGCCTGCAGCGAGGCGGCGCCGGCGGTGATGCTCAGCGGGGCGTCGGCGCGACCGGCGAGGCCTTCGCGCAGCTTGGCTTCGGCGACCTCGGCGGTCAGGCCGCCGACCTTGACCCCTTCGACGACGGTGTTGCGAGGCAGGTTGTCGCCGGCGAGGGCGTAGCCGGCCGCGTAGCTGCCGCCGAGCACGACGAGCAGGCCGCCACCAGTCCAGAGCCCGACGCGGGCGGTGGTGGACAACCTCTTGCGGGGCTGGGACGAAGCCACGGTATTCCTCTCTCGGCGAAACTGCCGGGCACCATGCTACGTGAGGGACCGAAGCCGTTCGTCCTTGGTCACCGCCGCCGGCGGTGCGGGCTCCGTCCGCCACTGGGTGAGGGCGATCCCGGCGGCCATCAGCGTGGCCCCGAAGTAGCCGCGGACGCCCATGCTCTCCGACAGCAGCAGGGCTCCGCCGAGGGCGCCGAAAACCGACTCCGAGGACATGATGAGAGCAGCATGGCTCGCCAGCGCGTCCCGCTGCGCGACCACCTGCAAGGTGTAGGCGACCGCCACCGCCAGCAGGCCGCCGTACAGCAGCGGGACGAGGCCCGCGCCGAGCCCGGCGAACGGCCGGTCGTCCAGCAGCGGCGCGGCCAGCGCGCTGAGCGCGGCGCACCACAGGAACTGCGAGATTGAGAACCGCAGCGCGGACACCCGCTTGGCGTAGTGCTCGACCACCAGGATCTGCAAGGCCCACGGGATGGTGGAGACCAGCACGATCGCGTCCCCGAAGCCGATGCTGAAGCCGTCCCGGATCGCCACGAAGTACAGCCCGACCAGGGCCAGCGCGATTCCGGCGATCGTCGTCCAGCTCGACCGGTGGCCGCGGAAGGCCGCCAGGACGGGGACGACCACCATGTAGAGGCCGGTGATGAAGGCGGCGTTGCCGGTGGTGGTGTGGCTCATCGCGACCTGCTGCAGCCCCACCGCCGTGGCCAGCAGCGCGCCGGCGATCAGCCCGGGGAGCACGGCCGCCCGGGTCGCCAGCGCCCGAATCGGACGCGGCACGCCGCGGCGACGATCCAGCCACCACACCACCGGCAACAGCGCCACGGCCCCCAAGGCGAATCGCGCCGCGTTGAAGGTGAAGGCGCCGACGGATTCGGCGCCCACCCGCTGCGCGACGAAGGCGAACCCCCAGATCGCCGAGGCGAGCAGCAACAGCAGGTTGGCGCGCAGTCGGCGGGAGGCGGTGGGGTTCACCCGACGAGGCTACCGGCGCCCCGCCGGGCGGCTGACCACTGCCGCCCCCCGGACGCTCAGCCCTTGCGGGCGAGCGCGAGCTTGGCCTTGGCCGCCACGTTCTCGGCGTTGAAGCCGTACTTGGTCAGCAGCAGGCCGCCGGCGGCGGACTCGCCGAAGTGCTCCACCGAGACGATCTCGCCGTCCGGGCCGACGATCTCGCGCCAGCCCATCGCGATGCCTGCCTCCACCGACACCTTGGCCGCCGAGGCAGGCAGCACCTCGGCCCGGTACTCGGCCGGCTGGGCGTTGAACCACTCCAGGCAGGGCAGCGAGACGACGCGGGTGGCGACGCCTTCGGCCTCCAACTGCTCGCGCGCCGCGACGGCGACGCCGACCTCGGAGCCGGTGGCGATCAGCACCACGGCCGGCTCGCCGGCGGAGGCCTCCAGCAGCGTGTAGCCGCCCTTGGCGACCCGTTCGGCCGGAGCCGCGGCGCCCTCGCCCCGCTCGATGGTCGGCACGTCCTGCCGGGTGAGGATCAGCGCGGCCGGACGGTCGGCGTTGCGCAGGATCTGCGCCCAGGCCTGCGCGGTCTCGTTCGCGTCGCCCGGGCGGACGACGTCCAGCCCCGGGATCGCCCGCAGGCTCGCCAGGTGCTCGATCGGCTGGTGGGTGGGGCCGTCCTCGCCGACGCCCACCGAGTCGTGGGTCCAGACGAAGATGGACGGGATCTTCGACAGCGCGGCCAGTCGCACCGAGGCGCGCATGTAGTCGGCGAAGACCAGGAAGGTGCCGCCGTAGGCGCGGGTCAGGCCCGACAGCGTGATGCCGTTGATGACGTTGCCCATGGCGTGCTCGCGAATGCCGAAGTGCAGCGTCCGGCCGTTGTAGTCGCCGGCGAACTCGTGGCTGGACTGCTCCGGCGGCAGGAAGGAGGGCTGGCCCTTCATGGTGGTGTTGTTCGAGCCGGCCAGGTCGGCCGAGCCGCCCCACAGTTCGGGGACGGCGTCCGCCAGCGCCGTGAGGACGTCGCCGGAGGCGGCGCGGGTGGCCTTCTTGCCGGCCGGGAAGACCGGCAGCGCCGCCTCGAAGCCCTCGGGGAGCTCGCGGGCGCGCAGCCGCTGGTAGAGCGCGGCGCCCTCGGGGCTGGCGGCCTGCCAGGCCTCGAACCGGGCGCCCCAGGCGGCCTTCGCCTCGGCGGCGCGGGCGGCGGCGTTGGCGCGGGTGTACTCGACGACGGCGGGCTCGACCGGGAAGTTCACCTCGGGGTCGAAGCCGAGCTCGGCCTTGAGGGCCGCGATCTCGGCGCCGCCCAGCTTGGCGCCGTGGACGGCGTGGTTGCCGGCCAGGGTCGGCAGCGGCCAGCCGATGACGGTGGTGAGCTTGATGAAGGAGGGCTTGTCGGTGACCGCCTTGGCGGCCTCAATGGCGTCGTACAGAGCCTGGATGTTCTCTTCGTAGCCGGTGCCGCCGTTGGTCCAGTCGACGTGCTGGACGTGCCAGCCGTAGGCCGCGTAGCGGGCGGCGACGTCCTCGGTGAAGGCGATCTGGGTCTCGCCCTCGATGGAGATCCGGTTGTCGTCGTAGATCAGGACGAGATTGCCGAGCTTCTGCGCCCCGGCCAGCGAGGAGGCCTCGCTGGCGACGCCTTCCTGCATGCAGCCGTCGCCGGCGATGACGTAGATGAAGTGGTCGAAGAGCGAACTGCCCGGCTCGGCGGACGGCTCGAGCAGCGCGCGCTCGCGGCGGGCGGCCATGGCGAACCCGACCGCGTTGGCGATGCCGGCGCCCAGCGGGCCGGTGGTGCACTCGATGCCCAGCGTGTGGCCGACCTCGGGGTGGCCGGGGGTCAGCGAGCCCTCGGTGCGCAGCGCGGCGATGTCGTCGATCTCCAGGCCGTAGCCGGCCAGGTAGAGCTGGGTGTACTGGGTGAGCGAGGAGTGGCCGGCGGACATCACGAACCGGTCGCGTCCGGTCCAGGTCGGGTCGGCCGGATCACCGTTCATCACCTTCTGGTACAGCAGGTAGGCCGCCGGCGCCAGCGAGATCGCGGTGCCCGGGTGGCCGTTGCCCACCTTCTCGACCGCGTCCGCCGCCAGGATGCGAGCGGTGTCGACGGCGCGCTGGTCGAGTTCGGTCCAGCTGAGAGAGTTGGTCATCGTTGGCCTTTCGCACGGGAATCAAGTGTCCGGTTCACCCTAGCGCCAACTCCGGGTTCGGCTTCGGGGCGGCGGCCCGATTCCGGACAACATGAACGTTGTTGCAGGGGCGTCCGAGCCTCACCGCGGCTGGACGAACACCGCCACGGTCAGCGGCGGGACCACGAATTCCCCCGCGCCGGCGGAGGCCTGCCGCACCACCTCGTCCGTCCCCGCGGCCTGGACCGGGTGGAGCACGCAGCCGGCGGCGTCGAAGGGCACGGCCTGCCGAACCGTCCGGGCGGTGGGGTTGAACACCGTGACCACACTCGCCCAGCGCGGCTCGGTCTCGTCCGCGATCCGCATCACGATGACCCCCGGGATCTGCTGCCAGGTTCCCGACACCGGGAAGCTCACCGCCCGCTTGATCGCGGCGGCCTCCCGCAGCCGGAAGAGCGGGGTCGAGGCGCGCAGCCGCAGCAGGTCCAGCGCCATGGCGTGCGCCAGCCGGATGTCGGACGGCGCCGGCTTCAGCGCTGGATCGGCGAGCAGCGGGGCCAGGATCGACCAGACCGGGCCGTTGTCCTGCTCGGGCGGCAGGCCTGCGGCGAAGCCGTTGTCGGTCATCGAGAAGTCGAGGTAGTTGAACCAGTCGCCGGAGACGTAGGAGTTCCGGTCCAGGCTCTTCGAGCGCAGCATGTCGGTGCCGGCGTGCCACATCACCGGCGACTGGCCGAGCGTTGCGCAGGCCAGGCAGAGGGTGCTCAGCCGCACCCGGTCGGCCATCGGGGTCGACTGCGGCAGCTTCAGCGTGAGCGCGTCGAAGAGGGTCTCGTTGTCGTGGGCGTCGACGTAGCTGATCACCTCGTCGGGCTGGTCGGCGTACCCGGCCACCCAGTTGCCGTAGGGCACCTGGTCGCCGCGGGCAGGCTGCCCGGTGCGAGCGGAGCGGAAGGCGACGTCGCGCAGCGTCCCGGCGAGGCCGAGCTGCACCAGGTCGACCGCCCGCAGCAGCGCGCGCTGGTCGCCGCCGAGGGCCAGGCCGGTGCCGTAGCCGGGGGTGCGCGGGTCGTCGAAGGCGCCGCCGCCGCGCACCGCGTCCCGCAGCCGGTCGGAGAAGGTCGCGATCGAGGTGCCGCCCAGCTGGCCCTGGCTGGCCTGGACGAAGCGGGCGTTGAAGGCGACCTCGCCGAAGTTCCAGCCCTCGCCGTAGAGGGTGATCGCGCGGCCGTCGACGTCGTCCTTCTCGGGAGTCAGCAGGTTCAGGGCGGCGCGGACCGCGAGCAGGTTGTCGCGACTGTGGTGGCCCATCAGGTCGAACCGGTAGCCGTCCACCCGGTAGTGGCGCGCCCAGGCGACGCAGGCGTCCACCATGAGCTTCTGGGCCATCAGGTGCTCGGTGGCGACGTTCGGGCAGCAGGTGGAGGTCTCGACCTTCCCGCAGGAGGTGAGCCGGTGGTAGTAGCCGGGGACGATCCGGTCGAGCACCGACTTGGTGTCCTGGCCGGCGCCGGCGGTGTGGTTGAACACCATGTCGAGGACGACCCGCAGGCCGGCCGCGTGCAGGGCGCCCACCGCCGTCCGGAACTCGAGGGTGCGGCCGGCGCCGTCCGCGGCCTCGATGCTGGAGGCGTAGGAGCCCTCGGGGGCGAAGAAGTGCCAGGGCTCGTAGCCCCAGTTGTAGCCGTCGGAGTGGGCGGCGACGTAGCGCTGCTGCTCGGGCGAATCGGGCGGCAGCTTGCGCAGCACCGCGGTGGCGGGCGGCGTCCACTGGCCGGGGTGCTCCTCGACGGCCGAGTTGTCGAAGACCGGCAGCAGCTGGACCGACGTCATGCCGGCCTCGGCCAGTTCGCGCAGGTGGGCCATGCCGGCCGAGTCCTGCGCGAACGCCAGGAAGCTGCCGCGCACCGCGCGCGGCACGGTCTTGTCGCTGACCGAGAAGTCGCGGACGTGCAGCTCGTAGATCACCTGGTCGACCGGATGGGCCAGCGGCGGGCTGGGCGTGGTCGCCCACTGGTTCGGGATGAGGGCCGGGTCATCGAGGTCGGCCAGCACCGAGTGGGTGGAGTTGACGGTGAGCGCCGCCGAGTAGGGGTCGGTGACCTGGTTGGAGACCACCCGGCCGTGATCGGGGGCGAAGACCGTCACCTCATAGCGGTAGCGGAGGCCCGCCCAGCCCGGCTGCCCTTCGATCTCCCAGACGCCGTCGGCACGCCTGGCCATCTCGTGGGGCGCCCCGGGCGCGTGCAGGTCGTCGCCAGGCTGCCAGGTCAGCAGCCGGACGCGCTGCGCGGTCGGCGCCCAGAGCCGCAGCGTCGGGAAGCCCGCCTTCCACTCCGCCCCGAGGACGGCGCCCGCCGCGGCGGCATAGACCTGGTCGATGACGCCCGGCACCTGCAGGGCCGCGGTCAGCACCAGCTGTCCGGACGGGAGCTGGGCGCTCACCAGCAACTGGCCGCGCAGCGCCTCCTCGACCGGGACGCTCGCCGGCGCCCGCAGCGCCAGGCAGTCCGCCAGATGCGGGACGGTCGCGGCCACCTTGGCCGGGATGCCGTCCGGGTCAGGCGTGAGCAGCGCCGTCCCCCATGGCTGTGGGGCGGGCGCGCGAGGGTCGATGGGCTCCGAAAGCGACCAATGCAGGAGCCAGTCCAGCTTGGCCGGATCGAGTTCGGGCGGCAGGTCGTCCGGCCAGGCGATCAGGTCGCGCCGCAGCCAGTGCGCGCGCGCTCCATCACAGTCGGCCGGGTCCATGGCTGTCGATTCTGCCACTCCCGGTCGCTGCGGGGTGGGAGGCCGCGGACGCCCGCGTTGTGCCGGTCGCCCGCGGCCGTCGTGATTCGCGGGTGGGATCGCTGCATGGGCCGGGAGACAATGGCAGCCAGGAGGACCGGTGGAGATGGAGAGCTCCGACGCCGTCAGGCGGGCGATGGACGCGGTGTCGCGCGCCGACTTCCTGCCGCCGGAGCTCCGCGGGCACGCGCACGTCGACCACCCACTGCCGATCGGCCTGGGACAGACGAACTCGCAGCCGACCACGGTCGCGATCATGCTGCGCCTGCTGGACGTCCGGCCGGGTCAGCGCATCCTGGACGTCGGCGCCGGCTCCGGCTGGACGACCGCTCTGCTGGCCCGGTTAGCGGGGCCGCAGGGACGGGTGATCGGCGTCGAGCGGCACGCCGCCCTGATCGATCCCGCCCGGGCCGCTCTCGCCCGGCACGCTGCCGGTCAGGCGGAGATCCGGCCGGCCGCCCGCGGCGTGCTCGGCGCCCCCCAGGACGGTCCGTTCGATCGGATCCTGGTCTCGGCTGAGGCGGCCCGCCTGCCGTCCGCGCTGGTCGACCAGCTCGGCGACGGCGGGGTGATGGTCATCCCAGTGGGCGGCGTCATGCTGCGCGTCACCCGTTCCGGGCACGACATCTCGGTCTCCCGGCACGGTCTCTTCGTCTTCGTCCCCCTGATCGAGGACTAGGCAAGCGGACAACGCTACGTGCTGCGGTCGTTCAACGCCATCTTCTGCGACCAGAGGCCGCCCCGCTCACCCGAAGTCGACCTCCTCGGCTTCGACCACGGTCGCCGTGCGCCCGGGCGCGGATTGGAACTGCCAGTAGAGGTTAGTATGCGCGACCACCAGATCGGGGGTCGGCGCGCCCCAGGCCGACAGGTCCTCGGTGGTATGGGCGTCCGACACCAGCGTGGTGTCGTAGCCCCGGACGAAGGCGCCGTGCAGGGTCGACCTGATGCAGGCGTCGGTCTGGGCGCCCGCGACCACCAGATGCCCGACGCCGAGACGCTCGAGAACCTGCTCGAGGTCGGTCTCCTCGAAGGAGTCGCCGTAGGTCTTGCGAACCCGGGCTTCGGACTTGGCCGGCGCCAGTTCAGGCACGATCTGCCAGGCTTCGCTCTCGATCGGCCGCTCCCCGTCGTCCTCGGTGTGATCCTGCACCCAGACCACCGGCACCTGTGCCGCGCGCGCCCGATCCACCAGCCCCGCGATGGTCGCCACCACCTCGTCCCGCTGCCACGCCTCCGCGACGACCCCGTTCTGCACGTCCACCACAACCAGTGCGGTGCGCGGACGGTTCTCCACAGTGCTCATAGCCCTCCTTCAAGGTCACCGACAAGGCTAGACGCCACCCACCACAGAAATCACGCGCCCACCCGACTACCCCAAGCCTTAGCTCGAAGATTGCGCACCATGTTCGGTAGGCAATCTTCGAACGAGCGGCAGCGAGGAGCCTAGACGGCTTGTTGCAGAGAAGCGCTGGAGCACCGAGGGCAGGCACGTGGGCTGCCGCGCCAGCCCTGCCGACGGAGCGCCCTGACCACTTCGCGCATGACACCACATGGACGGACGGCAACGGGTGCCCAGACGTAGCGCAAGGTGACCTGCGCCGCCAGGGCGTGCAGGTTGTCGCGGTCGAGGTCGTTCCAGGCGGCAACGCCGTCGTGGTAGGGGCGGCCGTCCAGTTCGACGATCACGCCGTATTCCTCGTACCAGACGTCGGTCATCATCCCGAGCGGACCTTGTTGCCGCTTCGAGGCCGGCAAGCCGTGGGCCCGCTCGACATCCCGCAGATACCGTCGCTCCAACGCGCTGCGCACACCGATCGCGCTGTCTGCGACGACCTCCGAAAGCAGCGCTCGGCAGGGGTGTCGCTTCGTGGACGCGAGCATCGCCATGATGTTCGTCGGCGTTGTCAGCCGCTTCCCGATCGCCGTTGACACCAATGCTGCCAGCGCATCCGGCTCCAGTTGTCCAGCGAGGTCGACGATCGTCCGCGACGCCGGTGTCCGCCGCGGATGGCGGACCCCTTGCCGCGATGCCGTGATGAACCGCCAGCGAGGATCGCGCCGCACCTTCGCGTCCGGGCCGACGAAGACGGTCACCTGGCACGGCGGGTCCCGGACCAGTCCGTCCAGGTACGCGGCCGAGGTCAGGCCGAGCACGGCGTCGCGTCCGCCGATCAATAGTCCGGCCCAGGCCAGCTGTCGCCAATCACCCTGCCCGAGGGTGTAGATCCCGCGAGTCATGGGGACGAGCCGTCCCTCGCCAACCCATCGTCCGAGAACCCGATCACTGCCGAATCTCAGCGCCTGTCGGCGCGACACAACGAGCGCCTGTTTGCGACCAAGGCGCAGCAGTTCTTCCGGAAACGGTGTCCGTGGTTTCATGCCCGCATTCTTGGCAGCCCGCACCCGGATGTGCCACCGACTTCCGTCACCTGTGGATAAACCCCAGTCCGGAGAACCCGCTATCCACAGGCCGAGCCCGACCCTGGGAGCGTTGACTCGTAGTTTGTCCACCGAGTTCGGTAGACAGACTCCCAGTGAAGACCGCGGATCAGGCAACCAGCGACCAGAGGACGGCGACGCTTTCCCGCAGGTAGCTGGAGGGCCAGACGTACCAGCGGGTGGTGGAGTGGAGATGGACGGCGTCGAAGCCGGCGTCCGCCGCCAGCCGGGCTGCCCGCCAGACGTGGTACTCGTTGGTGACGAAGGCGATCCGGTAGTCGCTGCCCAGCCGCTCGTCCAGCAACTCCTTGGCGAAGGCGAAGTTCTGCTCCGTCGACGTCGAGCGATCCTCGACCACGATGAGGTCGTCCGGGACTCCCTCGGCCAGCAGGTAGTCGCGAGAGGCCACCGCCTCTGCGACCTCCTCTTGCGGCCCGCGTCCGCCGGTGACGACGATCAGTGCGGCCGGGTTGCGCTGGTGGTAGCCGACCGCCACGTCGAGACGCTGGGCCAGGGACGGCGACACCTCGCGTCCGTGGACCGCCGCTCCCAGCACGACCAGCGCGTCCTCGTCGCCGGACGCCGTGTCACTCAATCCGTAGCCGGCCAGGAAGCCCGCGATCATCCCGAAGCCGACGGCCGCCGCCACCGCCGGCACGGTGAGCCATCGCACGCGAGAGAGCCGCCGAGACCCGCCGAAGCCGATCAAGCCCAGGGAGACCAGCAGCTGAAGCAGCACGCCGACGTTGAGGTTCGCGGTCGCCAGCAGCCAGATCCCGTTGCCCAGCAGTCCGAGCCCCAGCACGACGAGGACGCCGCGCCACACCAACTCCAACCGCGTCACGGTTCGAGACTATGCGGGCACCGGGCGCGTCACCACCAGCCCTGGCGCTTGGCCCAGCGCAACAACACCAGCGACAACCCGAGCATGACCGCGATCAGACCGATGAGCCATCCCCACTGGGTGATGTCGTTGTTGATCACATTCATGCCGACGATCGAGCTGATCGCCGTGACCGGCAGGGTCACCGCCGCGATGACGGCGAGCCGTTCGGCCGCGATCGTCATCTTCGTGTCGGTGCGGGCCCGGTGGTACTCGGTCACGCCCGCGAGGAACGCCAGCTGGCTGGCCGTGATCCGGCTGAGCCGGTCGTAGGCGTCCTTGTTGTCGGCCAGCGCGGCGTCGACCGCTTGGTCGCGGCCACCCAGCAGGCCGATCGCCCGTCCGCAGATCTCGGCGGCCTGGCTGGTCATGGTCTGCACCGTCAGCAGGGCGTGGCGGGAGCGGAACAGATCCTCCAGGAAGCGCTGCGGGTTGAGCTCCGCGGAGCGGTCCATCACCTTCTGCTCCAGCTTGCCGACCTGGCGAGCGAGCTTGTTGACGAAGCGCTCCTCCGCGATCGCCGTGGCGGAGACGATCCGGTGCGAGGCCTGCCAGGGAGCCGTGGGACGGAACCGGCCGGACAGCATCCGGTCGGCCACCTCGTCGGTCTGCTCGACCATCCACTCCAGCGGCACCTTGAGGTTGCGCGGACCGTGGGTGGTGACCAGATAGTTCGGCCCGATCAGCTGGTCGAGTTCCAGGTAGTGCATGTGGCCGCCCTCGCCTGCCGCCGGACGGTGCAGCACCAGCAGCAGGATCTGGCCGTAGACGTGGAGCCGCGGCAGGTGGTTGCGTTCGACGATGTCCGCCACCGCGGCCGGATGCGCCTTGAACACGTCCCGGAGGACGGCCGCCGCTTCCTCGTCGGGCTCGGGGATGTCCAGCCAGAGCCAGCCCGACTCGTCAGCCATCAGTGCGGGGAGTTCGGTCAGCTCGCGCTGCGTCACCGCGTTGGTCGCGCGATCGATCCACAGCAGCCGTCCCAGCATGAGGTCATGCTGCCACCGGCGAACCCGTCCTGACCAGGGGTGGCCGACCATCGACCGGCGCGGTCGCGCCCAGCCCGACCAGCGCCTCAGCCTCGCAGATCCGGGCCTGGCCCCGATCCTGCGGTCGCTGGCACGAATCGAGATCGGGCGCGCTGTCACCCCGGCCGTGTTTACTAGGTGTTCCGTGCACCGCACGCCCGATCAGGGCCCGAGAACGCAGGAGGACGCCATGGCCGATGCCCCGGTCGTCGACTACACCTATCTCGCGCCTTCCGGCCTCACCCACGCACCCGGCGAGGCCCGGCTGGGCCTGGCGACCAGCGGCGGGGCATCACCCTCGGGCGCGGTGGCCCACCCCTACTTCTTCTCCGGCTTCGTCGAGCAACCGGGGGTGGTGGCCCAAGGGCTGCTGATGGTGGCGCGGGTCGCCCGCACCCGGTTCTACGTGCCGCCGAACACCCTCGCCGCGGTGCTGCGCGCCGCCGATCCGGTGGTGACCTCCACCGCGGAGGGTCTGCGGTTCGAGTCGTTCAGTGTCTGTTGTGGGGTGTACACCCGCCTGGACGTCGACGCCGCCGCCCTCGACGCGTCGCACCTGGCGACCGGGGTGACCAATGTGGACGTGAACCCGCCGCTGCGCCAGGCGCTGGCCGGGCTGCGGGCGTCCGAGCCGCTGCACCTCAATGTCGGGGACGACGCGTTGCGGGTCGCCACCCTCGACGGCGAGGTGATCGAGGAGAAGGTGCCCCTGCCGAAGCGGTGGCTGAAGGGGTTCGCGGAGACTCAGTTGCTGTCGGCGGGCATGGCGCTGCGGCACGAGCTCACCGGGCCGGCGATCCGGCAGTTCGTCCAGGCGCTGCCCCGCTCCAGCGCGACGAAGACGGTGATGTGGGCCACCCGGGCGGCCCGGACGGTGCGGCTGGCCTCAGGTCCGACGCCGGGGGCGGTCTGCGTGGCCGGCCCGGAACGGCTGCGGGTGCTCGAACCGTTGCTGCGCTACGCGACCCGGCTGCGGGCCTATGGGCCTCAGGTCGATTCCGGCTCGCTGCCGGCGCCCTCTGCCTGGGTGCTGGAGCTGCCGGGCGGGCGGGTCACGATCGGGCTCAGCCCCGAGAAGGCCCGTGGCTTCTCCGGTGAGGGCGCGGTGCTGCACGCGCTCGCCGGCGACGAGGTGGCGGACGACGCCGACCTGGTCTCCGCCCTGCTCGCCTTCGAGCCCCGGATCGACGTGCCGCGCCTGGCAGCCGATGCCGCGCTGAGCGCCGAGCGGGTGACGGACGCGCTGAGCGTGCTGGCCTCCTCGGGCCAGGTCGGCTTCGATCTCGCCACCGGCGCCTACTTCCACCGCCCGCTGCCGGTGCACGCCGACGCGCTGCAGACCCTGCACCCGCGGCTGGCGGACGCGCAGAAGCTGATCGCCGCCGGCGTGGTGACCCCCGTGGAGGCCAGACTCGTCCAGGTGTTGTCCTCGGGAACCCGTTACGACGTCCGGCTGGGCGCCGGTGTCGAGGACGATCGCTGCACCTGCCCGTGGTACGCGAAGTACCGCGGCACCCGCGGGCCCTGCAAGCACGCGCTCGCCGCCCGGATCGTCGCCCGCCAGACCGGGGACTAGCCCGCATGACGCTCGATCTGGCCGGACGCCGCGCGCTGCTCCGCGACGCCCTCGCCGGTGACGACCCGGCGGACTTCTCCGGCTTCGCCGCGGCGGTCGCGCAGGCCGGCGCCGAGGACCGCGCCGCGCTGGCCCGCACCCTGCCGCCGTCCCGGCTGTTCAAGGCCGAAGGACCGACCCCGCGGGCAGCCTTCGCGGTGGCCGCCCTCGGCCGTCCGGCCCGCAAGTTGGTCGAACTCGCCGCCCGGCTGGCCGCCGACTACGGCGTCCCGGTGGCCGTCCCGCCTGCGCTGTCCGCCAAGCGCAAGGGAGGCTCCGCGCTGGCCGTCGCCGTGCGCGCCCTGGAGGCGCTTCGTCCCAACCCGACAGCTCTCGTCGCGGAGGCTGCCGCACAGGCTCGCGCGGCCCTCGAAGGAGGCCCCCGATGACCGGTTACCGACACCTCTACGACTTCTACGCCGACACCGTGCTGCTGATCACGCGGGGGGCGACCCTGCGCGACCTGTACGACGCGATGCTGACCGTGCCCGGCGCGCTGCCGATCGACACCTCCCCGCAGCGGATCCGCGATCTGGCCCAACACTGGTCGCAGAGCGCGAGTTTCGTCCCGATCCGACTGCAGGAGTTGTTCGGCGGCGTGCGGGTCGAGCACAGCGACGACTACGTACTGGCGATGGTTGGTGGGCTGTGCGGCAGGGTGGAGCAGGAGTTGCGCGTCTTCATGCTGCGGCACGACCACCAACTGCGGGACGAGGTCTTCTGGCGGGTCTTCGAGGTCGAGGGCGGCGGAGAGATCTCGCTGGCCAATATCGACAAGTTCTCCCGTGAGGAGTTGAATTGGCACAACACCGTCCTGCTGCTGGTCACTGAGGGAACCCTCGATCGGACCAGGGTGTTGCGCAGCTGTCTGGAGGCGCTCAACCGGGACTTCTCCGCCTACCGGGCGGGCTGGTTCTCCCGGGTCTACGTGGCCCTGGAACCGACCCCGGAGGAGGCGGCCGCCGACCAGGAGTTGCTGCGGCTCTGCCTGGGGTCGTCGGTGACCGCGACGGTGTCGCTGGCGGTGAAGCAGCTGGCGTCCGTCCACAAGGCCGGGCTGCTGGACGCGACACCGTTCGTCGAGGCGTGCGGGCCGGCGTTCGCCGGGCCGAAGGCGGCGGCGTCCATGGTGGTGCGGATGCTCGCCGTGCTCGGCAGGGGCGATGCCGACCCCGGCCTGGTCGCGGAGACGCTCGTCCTCGGGCTGGGCCACCCGCACGCCGACGTGCAGCGGGCCGCGGTCAAGGCGCTGACCGCCCTCGGACGGGGCGACCTGGCCACCGAGCAGCGCGACGCCCTCGCCCCGGCGGTCGCCGCGGAGCTGCTGCCGACCGGCGCTGCCGAGACGCCGGTCGTCCCAGCGACCGGGCATCAGGCGGCAGGTCCGGTCGAAGCCGAGCCGGTCCGGCCGTGGAGCGATGCCGACGCGCTGGAGCGGTACGCCGCGCTGCTGGAGGATCCCGGCGACGCGATCGAGGTCGAACTCGCCCTGGCCTGGCTGGCCGGCGCCGGGCGTCCCGCCGATACCCTCGCGCCGCTGGTCAAGCGGGCGGCGAAGATCTCGTCCGACCGGCCGGCCTACTGGATCTCACAGTTGCTCGTGGCCGCGGCCGACCCGTCGGCGAAGTATCTGCCGCAGACCTTCTGGCAGCGGATCACCACCCTGTTCCGGCACGGCAAGACGGTGCAGGAGTACGGCGATCCCGAGCCGAGGCCCACCGAGGAGGAGACCAGCGTCCTGCCCAGCTTCGTGACCCGGCTGCGCGAGGTGACCGAGATCCTTCGTGGCAAGGCGCCACGACGGCCGCTGCTGGCCACCCCGACCGACACCCACGGCTGGATCGACCCGGCGGTGTTCCGGGACCGCTACCTGGCCCACCGCAGCCCCAAGGCGATCAAGCCCTTCCCGGTCGACCTCACCCAGGCCCTGCTGCGGCTGCACCCGGAGGGACGCCAGCCCGTGCTCGCCGAGTTCGGGCTGGCGCTGCCCCCGGTCACCGAGACCCTGCGGATCGAGTGGCGCAGCCGCGGCTCCGACTCCACCAAGGCCAACGGCGAACCACAGTGGGTGTGGTGGGATCCGTTCGTCCACGCCGACCCCGCCGAAGCGCCCTCCGCCACCCAGCCGGCGGTGATCCCGTCCACCCCGGCCGACCCCTACCGCAGCTATCGCGGCACCACCGAGCTGGTCACCGGCGAACTCGGGATGGTGCACCCGGCCAGCACGCTGCCGCTGGTCGCGGTGGGCGTGAAGATCCTGAACAACGCCCTGTCGGAGGTGGAACACCAGGCCGGGCCGGTGCTCGCCACCCTGGCCCGGCACCCGGGAGCCTGGACCGCCGAGACGGCCCAGCTGGTCGCCCTCGGCATGGCCACCCAGCCGGCCGCGCTGCGGGCGCAGGCCGTCGAGGTGCTGGTGGCCGCCGTTCCGGCCCGCCTCAGCGTGGACGCCGCGGCCGAGGGCTTCGCCGCCTGCGCGCCGGCGATCGTGCTCACCCGCTGGGCAGGATCGTTCACCGACGCCGCCGGCCTGGCGCCCACGGTCGTGGTCGACCTGCTCACCGCGCTGCTCCCCCGGCTCGACCGCGGCACCCGCGGCATCGGCGCCCTGCTCACCGTGCTGCTCGACGAGTCGCTCCGGCTGGGCCGTCCGGCCTCGGACGCCGCCCTGCGCGCCTGGCTGGCCGGCTTCACCGGCTCGTCCGCCGCGGCCAAAACGGCGAAGGCACTGCTCGGATGATCGGAGACAACCATGAGTGACAAGCCCGAATGGGCGACCCTGATCGCCGCCACCGACTGGTCATCGGTCTCCCACGCCTACGGCGAGGCGGCCGACGTCCCCGACCTGCTCAACGCCTGCCTGGACGACCCCGAGGCACCGTGGGAAGCCGCCGGCTCGCTGATCCACCAGGGCAGCCTCTACACCGCGACGCCGCTCGCGATGCCGATCCTGGCCCGGCTGGCGGCCGACCCGGCGTGCGCGAGCCCGGTGAACTGCGTCCGGGTGATCGACTTCTTCGGCTCCAGCGTCGCGGAGGGGCGGGCGTTGACCGATCCGCACAGCGGGGTCGCCGGAGCCGCGTTCGACCGGGCGTGCCGGGAGGCGGTGACCGAGTGCGCCCGGCTGGTCGCACCGCTGGCCCGCCGGGCGGACGGCGAACTCCGACGCGCGGTCGTCGACGCCTGTTCCTGGCTGGACGCCCCGGACGAGCAGATCACCGCACTGCTCACCGAGGCCGCTGGTTCCGGCGACGACCCCATGCTGCGCGCGAGTGCCCTGCTCGGCCTGGGCCGGCAGGGAGCGCTCCGGCCCTCGCTGCGCGAGGCCGCGCTCACCGGGGGCGAGCCGGTGGAGAGGTTCGCCGCGGCCTGGAGCGGGATCGTGCTCGAACGAGGCGACAGCCCGGAGCTGATCGAGGTGCTCGTCGCCGAGTGGGAGCAGGCCGAGGAACTGACCGAGCAGGTGCGGATCAGCGACCCGGCCACCACGATCGCCGCCCTGACCTCACCCTGGCCGCTGGTCGACGCGCTGATCACGGCCGGTGGCGACCCGGCGATGGCCGCCGCCGAGGTGCTGCGGCTCCGCCTGGAGGTGCCGGCCGATCGGGCACTCGTCCGGGAGCGCGCGGAAAAGCTCAGCCGGAACGCCGACCCGGGCATCCGTACCCGGTCGATCAGTCTGCTCGCCGCGACCGGAGACACGGCCGGCGCGCGTGCGGTGGCCGGCAGCCTGATCACCACCCCCACCGGCCGGCTCGATTCCGGTCAGCTGGCCGCGCTCCTCACCGCGGCCCACGAAGGCGTCGACCCGGCTGCCTGGCTGCCGGCCCTGGTCGGCCATCTGGCGGCCACGACCGCCCCGGCGATGGATCAGGTGAAGCTCGAGCAGTCGACCTCTCCCCTGCCGTCGGCGATGCGCTGGGCGAAGGTTCCCTGCACCCCGGAGCTGCTGGCTCAGGCGCGCCGGCACCTGGCCGCGGCGGTGACGGAGGCCGACCAGCTCCGCCAGCGTCCGATCAGCTGGGCCGCCCTGGTCGCCGAGTGGGGCGCGGATGCTCGCGCCGCGGCACCGGAACTGGTCGCCGCGATCCCCTACGCCCCGAACCCGTGCGCGACCGCTTTGGCCCAGATCGACCACCAGCCGGCGATCGGCCCGCTGGCGGAGGCATTCCGGACCGCCGCCGATCCCTCCTGGCTGGGCATGGCGCTGACCCGGCTGACCCGCGACGGAACCTGGTGTGAGAGCGCGCTGGCCTCCGGCCGGGTGCACGTCCAGGTCGCGGCCCGCGTGCTGCGGGTGTGGGCCGAGCATCCGACCCCCGGCCTGATCCCGGCCTGCTGGGAGATCGTCGATGCCGAGCTGGAACGGAGCTTTCCGGGCAGACGGAAGCAGCTCGAGGCCGTCCGCATCCTCCACCTCCAGGCGACCCCTCCCGCGCTGGGCGGTGTGCTCGGCGCGATCGTCGACGCCGGCGGGGAGACCGCCGGCGAGGCTACGGCTCTCGCGCAGGAACTCGGCATCGCGATCACGAGGAACCCATGAGCGACCAGAACGGAGCCCCAGCCGTGGGCGAGCGCAGCACCGGCCATTTCGAGGGCTTCGCCATCGACGGGTTCTGGGACGACCACCAGTACTACGCCACCAACTACCCCACCCGAGGAAGCAGCCGCCGATGATCACCGAGTTCCTTCGAGACCAAGCCTTCGCGATCGCCTGGTTGGCCATCATGGCCGCCGGCTGGTTCGGGTGGGCACAGGAGGATCCGGAGCCACGGCTCCGGGGCTGGCTCGGCGCCGGCTCGGTGCTCGGCCTGCTGCTCTCGGTGCCGTTCGGCCTGCTGGTCTGGCGCAACTGGGGCACCGCGACGGCGCTCGAGGGACGGTACTGGGTCTTTGGCCTGATCGTCCTCGCCGAGGCAGTGCTGATCGGCGCCGGATGCCTGGTGCTGGCCCGTCGCGGACAGCGCCGGTGGTACGGCTGGTGGATCGGCCTGTGCGTCGCGCTCCACTTCCTGCCGCTGGCCTGGGTGTTCGGCGACTGGTCGTACCTGATCCTCACCGCCGTCCAGGTGGCCGGGCTGTGCGCGATGGTCCCGCTGCTGCGTCGCGGCAGCTATTCGACCAGCCGCTGGGCATGCCCCTGGATCGCGGTCACCTTCCTCGGCTACGCGCTGGTGTCGGCCACCGTGCTGCTGATCCGCCACGGCTACCCGTTCTAGCCATGCCTGAACACACCGGGAGGAAGAGACGGGATGCCTGACTGGAAAGCGGTCGAGGACGCCGCCACCGCCCAGCTGACCGCCGCCGTCCGACGAGTGCGGGCCGAGCGTCCGGAGGATCGCGTCTATGGCGCGATGTTCCACGAGTTCTACGGCGACGGTTCGGTGATCTACTGGCCCTGCCTGACGGTCGGCACCGAGGAAGGGCTGGCCCAGGTTGTGGCCGGCTATGCGGAGCACTCCGGGCCGGACGACAGCGGCGAACGGGAGCAGACGCTGCGCTGGTCGGGGCCCGACCTGATGTCGGCGGCCGATCCGATCTACGCCAATGAGCCAGGCGAGGTGGAGAACAGGCTGGCCGAGCAGGTGCACGCCGAGGCGGACGGGCGCGGCTTCGAAGCCTGGCAGAAGGTCTACGAACGGTTCCTGCGGGTGTTCCCGAAGGCCGCCAAGCGGGCCAGGAAGGAGCTGATCGCCGACGGCACGGTCGACCGGGAGTTCATCGCCATCGCCGAGGACGAGGAGGGCGAGCTGGTGCCGCTCAGCCTAACCAGGGCGCAGTTGCTGAAGCACTTCCCGCAGTACGACGCCGCCGAGCAGGAGCGCCGCCGGCTGGCCGCGCTGCCGGTCGAGGAACGGGTGGCCGAGTTGCTGCCGCTCGGGCTGCGGCTCAGCTACGACGGACCGCTGTCCGGTGAGTACCCGGCGCTGCTCGCCGCCTGCGGCGAAGCCGCCGTTCCCGCGCTGACCCGGGCGGCGCTGGGCGTCGAGTTCCCGGAGGCACCCGATGCGAGGATCCACGCCGCCATGCTGCTGGCCGAGATCAACCACGACGATCCCGCGGTCCACCGCGAGGACGCGGAAGACTGAACCGGCCCCTCCCAGCTGCCCCGTGGCAATGATCGCCGATCGCCTGGCAGCGGCAACTG
>CAZLWS010000004.1:41954-46242 GCA_964563205.1 uncultured Propionibacteriaceae bacterium
GCCCCTCCCAGCTGCCCCGTGGCAATGATCGCCGATCGCCTGGCAGCGGCAACTGCTCCGCGGCGCGTCCTCCGCACCGGAGCGCCGTGCACCGGGCGGTCTCATCCCACCGTATGAACGTCGGGTCAACTCGAGCGTCCCGCCCGGTTACGGCCCGCCGGACGTCAGCGACGCTCGGTTCGCACGCCGAGCATCGGCATCCACAGCGGGTTCTCGCCCTTGTCGCGACCTGCCCGCTGCTTGCCGGGCGGCACCGGCTCGGGCTCTCGCCACGCGCGGTAGGCCAGGTCGTCAGGAGCGGGCACGCCGAACCCGTCGCACAGCGCAGCCACACATCGTTCGGCCAGGTCGAGATACTCCGCGGTCAACGCCGGCAGCGGCAGCTCGATGTACCAGTTGTCGAATCCGGCATCCGGAGGGTGCCATCCCGCCGCGACAAGCACGGCGGGGTCGCCAGTGTCGCGGGCTTCGGCATGCAACTGACCAGGACCACCGGCGAACTGCACGAACACCCCCGGGCGCTCCGCCACGCTCACGACCAGAAACGCCCGATCCGACACCCGCCGCAGCGAGATCCCGAGGTTCTGCGCAAACTTCGTCCACGATTTCACGGCCAGTAACCCGCCTTCCGGTTTCGTTCGATGCGGTACGGCGTGTAGTAGGTCAGCCCCACCGAGGACGGCAACAGCCGGACGACGACACCGCCACCGTCTGGCAGATCCCAGCTGACGTCCCAACAGGTTCGCTCGTGGCTGTGGCGAGGCGCACCGAACCGCCGCGCCCCCTCCCGGACCACGAGCGTGAACAGGTCGCCGAGAAACTCGATGGATTCCCGCGTCTCGTCCCGGATCAGATCGGAGGCGAAGAACCGGACGGTGGAAAGCCGGTCCTCGCCGATCGTCACCACGTGGGGGCGGGACAGCCCCGCCACCGTGTTGCGCAGGCGGCCTTCGGGGTCGTCGTCGGAGTCGTCGACCGTCCAGCCCAACTGCCGGACCGCGAACTCCTGCGCCTGCGTGGCGGTGGCCTCGGACGGCAACTCCCGGAACCGGTCGACGATCTCCCACGGCTCCGCGGGAGCCATCGCGTTCCACGTCATTTCGGCAAGGCTACTCTCGCTGCGGCGCGGCAGCGGTCGGGCGTGCTTCCTGTGACGGCCCAGGTCCGCCCGCCTGGCCTGGTCGTCTATGACTGAACGACGCGCGACGCCCCTCGTCCCGCAGTCGTGCACCGCCAGCCCGGACGCGTGCACCCCTACCACGGCCGCCGCGTTCGTGCGAGGGTGAAGCGTATGAACACGATGCGCAGGGGTGCCCTGACCGTGCTGACGACAGCGCTGTTGTTGATCGTCCTGACGGCGTGCGTGCGCTTCCAGGCAGAGCTGAGGGTGAACCCGGACGACACCGTCGACGGCTCCGTGATCGTCGCGGTGATCGTGGGCGACGACGCCGACGCCAAGGCGAAGGCGGCCGCGTCCGCCGATCGGATCGAGGCCGAGTTGCTGCCCGGACTGCGTGGCGCCCCCGGGGTGACCCGAGAGGTCTACGACCAGGACGGCTACCTCGGCTCACGGTTCAACTTCTCCGGCACCCCGATCGAGGCCTTCGCCGGCAGCAGCTCCGAGGGTTCGCTGTCCCTGGTGCGGACGGGCGATGAGTTCCAGTTCTCGGGCGCGCTCGACTTCTCCCCCGGCAGCGAGCAGGAGGCCCCCGAGGACGCCGACACCTCCGGCATCACCGTGGCGGTGAGCTTCCCCGGCCCCGTGCTCGAACACAACGGCGAGGCCTCCGGGAACACGGTGCGCTGGGAGACCAGCTACGAGGGCCGGATCGACATGAAGGCCCGCGCCAGCGCCATCCCGAGCGGTCCCTCGATCTGGGTCTGGGTGTCGGTGGCGGCAGGTGCGCTGATCGTGGCCGCGCTGGCAGTGGTGCTGGTGATCAGGCGCCGGACGGCTCCGGCCGGCGACGCCAGTCCCGCCGACCCCGAAGCCGGCACAGAGTCCGACGCCGGGTCGGCTACACGTTGAAGCGGAACTCCACCACGTCGCGTTGCGAGGAGGCCTCACACATCCAGCTCAGTAGCGTCGAGCGCGAGTTGATTGCACTGCGTTCTCCGACAAACTCACTCGCTCGTGCGGTGACGCCAGTAACCGGGCCGACGCTTCTCATGCGCGTAGGCGATGAGCACTACCTCGCGGCCACGTAGGTAATACACCGCTCGATACGGGAACTGGCCCACACTTCGATTGCGAATCTCAGGCGATCCAGTCCAGTAGGGCACCGGCGGGCCACGCCTCAGGCGAACGCTGTACGTCCCTTCGCGCGGCACGAGCCGCCGTCGCGAAGTCAACTCCTGCTCCTGCACGTTCTTCGTAGTAGCGGATCGCATCAAGCAACTCGCCAGCTGCCTCCGGATGCACACGGAGGGAGTAGGTCACCGCCGCAACTCAGCCAGCAAAGCGCGGACCTGCTCGTCAACTTCCTCAGCTGAAAGCAGGCGAACCTGCCCAGATTCGACCTCGGCGATTCGCCGACGAAACTCGTCGGTCCATGCAGCATCGAGGTCAGCGGGGGCTTCCTCAACGGAATCTTCGAGGCTCGCCAGGCCACGGCGGATCACCGTGGCGCGTTCCTCGGGAGCGAGCGCCAGCAGGGCTCGCTCGACCTCCAGCACGTCGGGTGACATGGCAACACGATACCTCTGCGCCGCGAAGGACCCAAGGCTGTCGGGTTTCATCCAGCGCGACCGGTATCGCACGCTCAACTCAGGAGGGCCGGCATCGATCTCCACTTGTCCGGCTACACGTTGAAGCGGAACTCCACAACATCGCCGTCGGCCATGACGTAGTCCTTGCCTTCCATGCGGACGCGGCCGGCGGCGCGGGCGGCGGCCATGGAGCCGGCGGCGACCAGGTCGTCGAAGCTGACGATCTCGGCCTTGATGAAGCCCTTCTGGAAGTCGGTGTGGATCACGCCAGCGGCCTGCGGGGCGGTCCAGCCCTTGTGGATCGTCCAGCCGCGGGCCTCCTTGGGTCCGGCGGTGAGGTAGCTCTGCAGGCCGAGTGTGTCGTAGCCGACCCGGGCCAGGGTGTCCAGGCCGGGCTCGCCGATGCCCATCTCGACCAGGAACTCACGGGCCTCGTCGGGTTCCATCTCGGTCAGCTCGGATTCGATCTTGGCGTCCAGGAAGATCGCCTCGGCGGGGGCGACCAACTCGCGCATCCGGGAAGTCAGTTCCTCGTCCGTCAGTTCGTCGGAATCGCAGTTGAAGACGTACAGGTACGGCTTGGCGGTGAGGAGGAAGAGTTCGCGCAGCGGTTCGAGGTCGAGCCCCGCGGCGTGGACACCCTGGCCCGAGTTCAGCACCTGCTGCGCCTCCTGGACGGCGGCCAGCATGGCCTGGCGCTCCTTCTTGAGGCGCGCTTCTTTCTCCAGCCGGGGCAGCGCCTTCTCGACGGTCTGCAGGTCGGCCAGGATCAGCTCGGTGCGGATCGTCTCGATGTCGTTGCCCGGGTTGACGTCCCCGTCGACGTGGGTGACGTCCGGGTCGCGGAACACCCGGGTGACCTGGCAGATCGCATCCGCCTCCCGGATGTTGGCGAGGAAGGCGTTGCCCATCCCCTCCCCCGCCGAGGCGCCCTTCACAATGCCCGCGATGTCGACGAAGCTCACCGTCGCCGGGATGATCCGCTCCGAGCCGAAGAGCTCGGCCAGCACCGGCAGCCGCGGATCCGGGACGCCGACCACCCCCACGTTCGGCTCGATGGTGGCGAACGGATAGTTCGCCGCGAGCACGTCGTTGCGGGTCAGTGCGTTGAACAGGGTGGACTTGCCCGCGTTGGGCAGCCCGACGATTCCGATGGTGAGAGCCACGTCGGGCAAGCCTACCGATCAGCCCGGACGCCGACGAACCGTGCCCGGTCAGTGCCACTCCGACCGCCGGAACCTTGACTCGGAGTTTGCCTACCGAGTTCGGTGGACAAACTCCCAGTCAAGGACCGACAGCGGGGTCACGCGAGGCGGGCGGCCTGCTCGAAGAGCTGGGCGACATCCTCGGGACGGGTGTTGCCGGACTCCGAGTCGATGATGGACGAGTAGAGGTGCGGCATGACGTGGGTCGCGCCGGCCTCCAGGCAGGTGGTGATCACGGCGTCGAAGTTGGCCAGGTCGATGCCGCCGGTCGGTTCGAAGACCGGCACTCCGACCCGCACGGCCGCCGCCACCATGGCCGCCAGGTGGTCGAGCATGGCGTCCCCGCCGATCGGGTAGAACTTGACGCTCGACAG
>CAZLWS010000005.1:0-1950 GCA_964563205.1 uncultured Propionibacteriaceae bacterium
GAGTGGCCGCCGCCGGCCGCCCAGCCGTTGACCAAGGCGATCACCACCTTGGGCATGAAGCGGATCAGCCGCTGCACCTCGAGGATGTGGAGACGGCCGAGCTTGGCGGCGTCCACGCTCTCTGCGGATTCTCCCTCGGCGTACTGGTAGCCGGCGCGGCCGCGGATCCGCTGGTCGCCGCCCGAGCAGAACGCCCAGCCGCCGTCCTTCGCGGAGGGCCCGTTGCCGGTGAGCAGCACGCACCCCACGTCGGACGAGGTCCGCGCGTGGTCGAGGGCGGTGTACAGCTCGTCCACGGTGTGCGGACGGAAGGCGTTGCGCACCTCCGGACGGTCGAACGCGATCCGCACCGTCGGGACGTCCACCGCCCGGTGGTAGGTGATGTCGGTGAACTCGAAACCGTCCACCGGCCGCCAGCGTTCGGGCTGGAAGGGGTTGCTCATGGCATCAGGGTAGCCAGACCGCGCCAAGTCGCCTACGCCGGTCCCCGACGAAGCCTCCCGGGCGAGCCCCTCCAGTTCAGCGCAGGACGGTTGTCGCCCGCACCATGTTGTGGTCGGAGGGAATCTGGCCCTTGAACTTGCCTGAGCTGTCGACATCGACCACGGTCTCCCATTCGGGAACCTTGATGTCCTCGGTGACCCAGATGTAGTCGAGGTAGATGCCGTTGACCCAGTCCTTCTTCACCGGCGCGGTGCGCTCCCAGTTGTTGATGCTGGAGTACTCGGTGTTGATCCGCTTCTTGACGATCGCTTCGGGGGCTTCCTTGGTCGACTTGTAGGTGTTGCCGAGCGGGTCGACGTACCCGGCCTTGACCATCAGGTCGTAGGGCGCGTTGGACGGATCGGTCCACTTGTGGGAGTTGAAGTCGCCCACCACATAGGCCGGCAGACCCGGGTTCTTGTCCTCGATTACGTCCAGGATCTCTCGCGTCTGCTTCTTCTGCATCGCGATCACGCTGGCGGTCTTGCCCGGATCCAGGTGGACGTTGACGAAGAAGAACTTCTTGCCGGTCTCCTTGTGACGGAAGATGGCCCACTCGACGTAGCGGTACTCGGTCATCTTCGTCTTGGAGCTCGACGTCCGCTTCGACCCCTGATCGAGCAGCGTGAGCTTGGTCGTGTTGTAGACGATCTTCTGGCTGTTCGCGGCCCCCTGGTACTGCGAGACGCACTTGTGCGGGGAGGTCGCGTTCTTGCAGTTGTAGCGGGCGGTGTTGGCCAGCG
Organism: uncultured Propionibacteriaceae bacterium; assembly: GCA_964563205.1. GTDB lineage: Bacteria > Actinomycetota > Actinomycetes > Propionibacteriales > Propionibacteriaceae > Propionicimonas. The sequence goes on from CAZLWS010000005.1 coordinate 1,227, forward strand.
CATACGGCGAGCCGAGACGGTTCACGAGGTCTTCGGCCTGGCTGAGGTCCTTGCCGCCGAGCTTGCCCTGCGACGCCTCCTGGAAGCCGATCACGTCAGGCTTCTGCGACAGGACCGTGTTGACCACGGCCTGCCGGCGAGCGGTCCAGGAGCCGCCCTTGGCCACGCTCTGGGAGCCGACGTTGTAGCTGGCGACCTCGATGGTGGCAGGAGCGTCCTTCACTGGAAGCGCAGGGGTGCCGAAGCTCACCGACGTCGACTCGTCGCCGAGGCTGGAGTTGATGGTCTTGCTGACCACGCCGACCCGCGCGTAGTACGTGACGCCGTCGATCAGGTTCTTGATCGTGGTGCTGGTTCCGTTGACGTAGTAGTACTTGGCCTGCGAGAACGACTTCGAGGTGGAGAGCGAAACCCGGTAGCGCAGGCTCTTGCCGCGCGAGGCCCAGCTCAGCGAGACGGTTTCCGCGGTCGTCTTGCCCACGGCCAGCCGCACCGGAGCCAGGTGGGTGTTCGCCGAGCTCTTCGACTTGGTCTTGACCTTCAGCTTCTTGGAGGCCGGGCTCTGCGCCTTGTTCGCCGTGGTGACCGCCTGGACCGTCACGTAGTAGTTCTTCTTGGCCTTGAGCTTGGTGAGCTCGACCGACGGGCTCGTGGTCGTCTTGGTCTTGGCCTTCTTCATCGTCGACGAGGTCGAGTAGGAGACCTTGTAGCGCACCGCGCCGGG
>CAZLWS010000005.1:2050-5099 GCA_964563205.1 uncultured Propionibacteriaceae bacterium
GGTAGATTACCTGGTCAGCGCAGGTAACGGAATCCCGAGTTTGAACCACGCAACCAGATCCCGCGATCACCTTGACATGGGGCAAGTCGCCCAGCGAGGAGGCCGGGCTAAGCTGCCACGAGACCCGGTGAGAGGACCTGATGCCGACCGACCAGCCTGACGGCTCAGCCGACGCGGGCCTGCCGACGTCCGACCTCCGCGAGCTTCAGCAGGTGCTGCTGGGGATGCTCTTGGACGTCGCCGAGGCGTGCCGGGCTCTCGACATCCCCTTCTTCCTGGCCGAGGGCACCCTGCTGGGGGCCGTCCGTCACCAGGGGTTCATCCCCTGGGACGACGACCTGGATCTCTATCTGCTCCGGCCCGACTACGAACGCTTCCGGGCGCTCGCGCCAGAGCTGCTCGGGGATCGCTACCGGATCCAGCATCCGACCACGGTCGAGAACTACTGGTCGTCCTTCCTGAAGGTGCGGCTGGTGGACGGCCCGCAGCGGTTTCAGCAGGCCCACATCGCCCACCTGACCCAGGACAACGGCCCGCTGATCGACATCTTCCCGGTGGAGCGCGTCCCCCGGCCCGATGGCCTCAAGCTGGCCCTGCGGAGCGCCTCGATCCGCTTCCTGCGCGGCTGCCTGGTGCAAAAGCTCGGCGTCGAACCGGCTGAACGCCCGGTCAAGCGGCTCCTGCGCGGGGCCTCCCACGTCCTGAGTCTCGGCTTCATCCACCGCCACCTCGACCGGCTGCTCAGGATGGACGGCGAGCGGCCGCACCCCTACCTGGCGGCTTTGGCCACCTTCCATCCGCTGCGCTCCCAGGTCGTGCCCGCCGAGGTCTTCGCGCGCCAGGAGTGGGTCGATTTCGAGGGGCGCCGGATGCCCGTCCCTGTCGGCTACGACGAACTGCTCACCGCCGTCTACGGCGACTACCGGACGCCGCCACCGCCGGCCGAGCGCGGCCTGCGCCACCAGTTCGTGATCCGATCGGCCTGAGCTCGGATGGCCGCGGCCAGTCAGCCGCGCTTGGCGAGGCGCCGGACTCGCTGGATCAGCCGCACCGGCAGGAACCGTTGGACGCGGGCCAGCCGGGAGCGGGCCTGGCCCAACTCGCGACTGACCGCCGTCAGCTTCTCACGCAGGCTGGCGATCTCGGCCCGGGCGCTGCTGAGCTCCGACTGAGCCCGCCGCAGCTCGGCGTGCCGACGCCAGGCCAGGTCGGCGAAGCCGAGCGCGTCCTGCACCCGAAGTCGCCAGGCCCCGCTTCGGTGCTGCGGCGCCTCGGCGAGGTCGTGCGGCGGCGAGTCGGGCGCCGAGCGCATGGCCGCCACCAGCGCGTCCCACCAGGCGGCCTGCTCCGAGCGCCGCGCCTCGACGACCTGCTCCAGATGCTGCCGGACGGCCGGGCTCTCGACGATCTCATCGACCGCCTCGGCAAGGACCTGCTCACTTTGCGGACCGGCCGGGATCGCGAACTGCGACAACCCGACGTTGCCCAGGGCCCCGGTCATCCGGACCGAGGAGTAGTAGCTCGTCACCAGCCCGATGCTGGGCACCCGCTGCGAGGTTCCGAAGACGGTGGCGTGGTAGCGCGTCGACAACGACAGCAGCGCGCCGCGCGTCAACGCGATCGCCTGCCGGGCGGTCAGCAGCGGCAGCGCTCGAAGCCGTCCGCTGCTTGAGGCGGCGACCACCGCGGCGTCGTTCTCCCGGTCGAAGGTGACGAGCTCCGGGTCGAAGGCGCCACAGTGCGGGACGAGCAGCAGCTCGGCGTCCAGACGCTCGGTCAGCGCGTCCAGGACGCCCGCGAGGTAGCGCTGGTACTGGGGTCGGGACATCCCGGTGAACCCGGCGTGGTAGGTGAAGCTAGCCACCGCGTAGCGACCCGGCGGGGCCAGCCCGGCGACCCACTCGAGATCCTCGGGCCGGGGATCCAGCAGCACGGAGTCGTCCATGGTGTGCGTCACCCGGGCCTCGTCCCCGACCAGCCGCCGCACCAGCGCGGCCGTGTCCGGCTCCCGCGCCCCGAAGCAGCGGGCGGCTTCGGCTATCTCTCGCACCAGCGCTTCGTCGGCTGGCTCCAGCATCGGCCCCACTGTCTGGCTGGTCACGCAGACCGGCACTCCGAAGTGTCGTGCCACCCTCACCAGGGCCAGCCGCTCGTAGATCATGTAGCGGTGCTCGGAACGCAGGTTGCCGCCGCCGGCAATCAGCAGTGCGTCCGCGACGGACACGGCGTCGATCACCTCCCGGCTGCTGCCGTCGAGCGGACTCTGGCTCGCCAGTTCGTCATCCAGGGCGGCGAGGCGCTGCTCACACCGTTCGCGCGTCCATTTCTTCGAGAAGCGGATCCGCGGCACCGCCGGGCAGCCGTACAGCTGGGTCGCCAGCGCCGGGCTGGAAGCCACCAGCACGACCTCGTCCACCCCGCGTTCGCGCAACAGCTCCACCGCGACCTCGGTCATCGCCTCGTCGCCGGTGTGGTAGAAGTTCGGGCGCCCGACGTCTCCCACGACTACGACCCGCACCTGCGTCTCCTCGAGTTGGGCGTCCCGCCGGCCGGAGTGGCCGACACCGGCATCCTATTCGTGAGCTCAGCGTGCCTGGCGGGGATCTCCTCGCCGGCGTTCGCAGTAAGTAGAGTGCCGCCATGGTCCAGATCGGCGCGCCAACCATCCAGCAGGAGGACGACGCGTTGGTCGTCTCTGCCGAGGTGGCGGTGCGCTGGCCTGACGCCGAGGTTCGCGACCGACTCTGGTTCCGACTGCCGCGGCACAGCGCGGTGACGATCGAGGCCGCTGCCGATGCGTGCTTCTCACTGGGGCTCCTGCTGGCGATGGCGTCGCGCAACGAACTTCGAATGGAGGCGCCGGTCTCCCCGCGGCTCTTGGCGCACAGCGTGGAGCTGCAGGACGTCCTGCTCTGCTGGTACCCGAAGAAGCTGGCCCGCGCAGCCTTGGCGGTGCCGAGCCGGTCGTCCGCTCCACCGCCGCCGGACGAGGGGACGATCTCCTTCTTCACCGGCGGCGTCGACTCCTTCTTCACCGCCGCGACACCGC
>CAZLWS010000005.1:5199-6461 GCA_964563205.1 uncultured Propionibacteriaceae bacterium
TCTTACGGCAGCACCCTGCTGGTCCCCTCGTCACGCACCTACGCCGACCTCTCCCCGTGGGGCACGCACGCCTTGACCGACCGCCTGCACTCCACCGAGTACCTCAGCTTCGTGCACGACGGCGCGGCGGTGACCAGGGTGGAGAAGACGGTCGGGCTTGCCGGCAGTCCGGCCGCTCAACGCAACCTGCGGGTCTGCTGGCAGAAGACCGGCGCCTATAACTGCGGACTCTGCGAGAAGTGCCTGCGGACCATGACCACGCTCAAGCTGGCCGGCGCGCTCGACGCGTTCGAGGTCTTCCCGGCCACCTTCAGCATCGACCGGATCCGGGACCAGGTGCTGGATCGCGACCGGTTCGCCAAGCAGAACTACCAGTTCGCCCAGCAGGTCGGCGACGTCGAGGTCGCTGCGGCCCTGCACGAGGCGATCACCCGCTTCCGAGGACGGAAACCGGCCACGGCAGCCAAGCAGACCGCTGCCCGCGGTCCGGCAGCCGCCCGGCTGCTGCCGAAGCCGGTTCGCACCGCGCTCGGAAGACTGCGTCGCCAGCTGGCCAGATGACCCGTCGCCCACCAGGTCGCTCGGCGCCTCCTGCTACGATCCCAGCAGTTGAGCGACGGCACCCCTCAGCGCCCGGATCATCCCCGACTGGGCTGTCCCTCGTCGCTCGGTTCGGCCAAAGGAGCTGTCGTGAAGATCGCCGTGTTCGGGCTGGGATATGTCGGCATGGCGTCGGCCGTCCTGCTCGCCCGCCAGCACCAGGTGGTCGCGATCGACGTGGATCCTCACCGAGTGGCGCTGGTCGACGCCGGCCAGTCCCCTGTCGAGGATCCGGACATCGGCGTCTACCTCGCCGACCCGGGCCTGAACCTGACCGCTTCCACGGACGCCCGCCTCACCGTCGGCGCGGACTTCATGGTGATCGCCACCCCCACCGACTACGACCCCCATGCGAACCACTTCGACACCAGCAGCATCGAGACGGTGATCGCGTGGATCGCTGAGAACAGCCCTGACTCGGTGGTCGTGATCAAGTCGACGGTGCCAGTCGGCTACACCGAACACACGTCGGCCAGATATCCGCAGCTGACGATCCTGTTCTCGCCGGAGTTCCTCCGCGAAGGCCACGCCCTGCACGACAACCTGCACGCCTCCCGCATCGTGGTCGGGAACCAGGATGAGCCCGGCCGGGTCTTCGCCGGCCTGCTGGCTGAGGCCGCGCTGGACGAGGACGTTCCGATCCTGCTCACCGGACCCACCGA
>CAZLWS010000005.1:6561-17747 GCA_964563205.1 uncultured Propionibacteriaceae bacterium
TGGCTGAGGCCGCGCTGGACGAGGACGTTCCGATCCTGCTCACCGGACCCACCGAAGCCGAGGCGATCAAGCTCTTCGCCAACACCTATCTCGCCTTGCGGGTGGCGTACTTCAACGAACTCGACACCTACGCGGCCACCCATGGTCTGAGCACCCGCGAGATCATCGAGGGAGTCGGCCTCGACCCCAGGATCGGGGCCCACTACAACAACCCGTCCTTCGGCTACGGGGGCTACTGCCTGCCGAAGGACACCAAGCAGCTGCTCGCGAACTACGACACTGTTCCGCAGAACCTGATCGCAGCCGTCGTCGACGCCAACACCACCCGCAAGGACTTCATCGCTTCGGACATCCTGCGGCGGAATCCTCGGGTGGTCGGGATCTATCGACTGGTCATGAAGGAAGGCTCGGACAACTTCCGGGCCTCCTCCATCCAGGGGATCATGAAGCGGATCAAGGCCAAGGGCGTCGAGGTCATCGTGTTCGAGCCGGCCCTCGCCGACGACCACTTCTACCACTCCGAGAACGTCCGCGACCTCGACGACTTCAAAGCCCGCGCCGACGTCATCGTCACCAATCGCCACCATCCAGCGCTCGACGACGTCCGAGACAAGGTCTACACCCGCGATCTCTACCGCCGGGATTGACCGCGATCGGCACGGTCTGAGCGGACCGTGCACAGCTCCCGGCGCCGGCGTGTGCGGCTTGCTCAGTCCTCGTCGAGTTCCCGCCAGCGCGGACGATGCCGCGGCTGCCGTTGATCGACCGGGGGCAGTTCCATGTAGCGGCCGTAGGTGGTGCTCAGCACCGTGTCCCAGTCCGCCGGCACGGGAAGCAGGTGGCCTTCGAAGGGCACGCGCTGCGGCTCTCCGTAGCAGGCAGCCCTGACCTTCTCCCGGTCGACGGGGTAAGAGCTTGCGAAGTTGACCAGCCAGGTGGCTTTCGGATCGTCCTCGTGCTTGCGGTAGAGGCGCTGAATCGCTCGCTGCAGGTAGCCGAAAGTGACCAACTTGGACGACCGGTAGCTGCGCGAGCGCTCGCGTTTGGTCTTCTCCGACATGAAGCCCGCCTTGAACAACAGCATGTCACGCAGCCGCCGAATCCGACGCTCGGCTGCCAGGTCACGACGCCGGGGCGCCGCGTCGAGCGGAAAAACGTCGACGCACGGTCCTTGGAACTCCGGGGGAACCGCGATCTTGCTGTTGATGAACCCGCTGGGCCGGGTGGAGAGCACCTTCGCGAAGGTCAGGTGATACCGCGGATAGGTGCGTTCGTGAAAGAGCCGCAAGGCCGGTTCCTCCTCGCGGGCCAGGGCCGCCAGGAAGAGCTCGTAGTCGGCTCGGGGCATCACGATGTCGACGTCGTCGTCCCATGGGACGAAGCCCTGGTGCCGGATCGCCCCCAGCAGGGATCCCTCCGCCAGGTAGTAGGTGAAGCCCCGTTCGGCGCAGAACCGGTCGATCTGCAGCAGGATCTGCAGTTCCTCCTGCTGGAGCATGCCGATCAGCTCGCTGGTGCTGTGGCCCTGCGCCACCGCCAGCTCCTCGCCGCGGTTCTGCCAGATGCGCTCGAAGTACTTCAGCATCAGCTGCCGGCTGTGCATCGAACGGTACTTCGGCTCGTCGGCGTACTTCGGGTTCGCCATCTGCCGCCGGAAATACTTGTTCTCCGCCCAGTTCGGAGCGTGCTCGTCGAGATAGTCATAGATCGCGTGCAAGAAGTCCTGCACCTGCCCGGGGTCCCGACAGGCCTCCAGAGCGGTCACCCGCGCGAAGGCCGTGCGACGCATCAGCTCGCTGATCTCTTCACGGAACTCGTCGTAGCGACCATGCCTGGCATAGAACTCACGGATGCTGTCGAACGACTTGAAGATGTCGTAGAACTTCTGGTTGAACGTGTTGGTGATCGACCCCGCCCGGTCCATTCGGTAGAAGTAGAGGGCTTCGTCCACGTACTCGATCTTGTTGGCGTGCAGCAGCAGGTTGAAGGTCGTGGCGGAATCCTCGAAGGCCTGGCCCGCGGGGTAGCTGATCTCGAAGTCGTCGAACAGCCGCCGCCGGTAGAGCTTGTTCCAGGCGTAGGGGTGGACGGCCACCAGCAGTTCCGGACGCTCGCTCACCGAGTGGCCGTAGCTGTTGATGAAACTCATCCAGCGCACCTCGGCACGATCGGATTCGCCCCAGTACTCGGCGTGGTTGCAGACCACGACGTCGGCATCGGTTGCGGCCGCCTTCTCCTTCATGAGGCGGACGAGGCTGGGCGAAACCAGATCATCGGAGTCGACGAAGGCGAGGTACTCCCCCCGCGCCAGGCCCATTCCGAAGTTGCGGGCGTCGGAAAGCCCCCCGTTCGGCTTGCACACCACGCGAAGCAGGCCGGGGAAGCGTCGCTCGTACTCCCGCAGAACCGTCAGGGAGCCGTCGGTTGAGCCGTCGTCGACAGCGATGATCTCGTAGCCGTCGGTGTCCTGCAGGCAGAGCGAGTCCAGGCAGGCCGGCAGGTACTCCGCCACGTTGTAGACCGGGAGGACGACCGAGACGAAGGGTCCGGCGGCGCTCGGCGGCGGATCGGCGGTCAGCGGAGTCACCGCCAGCGGCACGTCCGGAATCGGTCCGGTGGGGATGGCGCGGGAGTCGCCGAAGCCGGATCCGAAGAGACGGTTGAGCACTGCTTCAGGCTGAACCGGAGCCTGGAAGCGCTCACCGTTCAGCGTCTGCTCACCCGTCTTGCCGAACCACACCGCCAAGAACTGCGATCGCGCGAACTCCGTGGTCAGGCCCGGGTCGACATAGGTGTGCGCGCCGGGCCGCCGCCGGGCGTCCTCGGTCCACTGCACACGAAGCCGGCCCAGTCGGTCGACCCCCAGGCGCTCGCCCAGCTCGCCGATCGCCTGCGCGATCCCGGCCGAGGACTTCGTCTTGCCGTTCTCGGCCGCCAGGGTGGCGCGATGAAGCACCAGCAGTGCGGATCGCCGGGCGAGCTGGGACGGGGCGGATCCGTAGTTGGCGCTCTCCAGCACCCGGATCGTGATTCCAGGCAGGGCATCGGGTTCGACGGGGCGGATTCCACCCGACCACACCAGTCGAGGCGACACCGTGCTCCGCCCCGGATTCACTGCGGCGTCGTCCAGCCACAGCTGCGCGGGAAGCTGATCCCGCCAGCGAACCAGCTTGTCGAAGCTGGCTCGCGGCATGGCGACCGTGATCGGCCCACTCCATGGGCTCAACCGGCCGATCGTCACGGCATCGCGCAGGGTTTGGCCGAAGAGGTGACAGTTCAGTCCGCGTTCCCGGCAGAAAGCGCCGAACCGCACCAGGATCTCGAAGTCGGTCCGCTCCGGCACGGTCGCCACAGCCTGCTGGAGAGTCCTGTCATAGACCGCTCTCAGTTCGTCGGCGGTCATCGGCAGCGGGCTGAGCTCGAGGTCGGACGGGCTTCCGAGCTCGGCGTCGGCAAGACCGTCGGGACGCACCGCGTCCGGTTGGGCGGCGCGGCTGCGTCCGCTGTCGGCGCGGAGCAACTGGGTGATCCGCTCGACGCGGACGATCGCCTGATCGACCGTCTCGGCGCCGAATTTAGCTGCCAGCAGGTCACAGTCGGAGCGGAACCTGGAGGCCCTGGGGATGTCGCCGACAGCGGGGATCTGCTGGACGAGGCGCCGCCAGAGCGCGGGCAGGCAGAGGGCGGCCGCCTCCCCCCGCGCGCATCCCAGTCGGGCAGCCAGCGGGTAGCTCAGCACATCCAGCAGCGACGGGCCTGCGAGGTTCGCCGCCTTGCCGCTGAGGTTGATCGCGGTCAGCATGGCAGCCCGGACGCCGGGGAGGTCGCCCTTGACGAAGCCGAACACGCCGTCGAGCAGCAGTTCCAGGGCGGCCGACGCGTGCTCCCGGCTCTGGTCCGTCGCCGCCGGCCCCCAGCTCGCCGCGACGCTCTGGCTCAGCGCGCCCAGCACGGCGGATCGGCGGTCGGCCTCGGGGTCGGCGTCCCACACTGTCGGATCGAGGAAGACCAGGTCAGGCAGCAGACAGTCCTGCCGGATCCGCCGCAGTTCACCGTCGACCTGCAGGACTGCCTCGGTGGTCGACTCCGCACCCGCGCTGCCGGCCGTCGGGATCACCACGTGGCCGACGCCGGAGAACCCGGCCGGCTGGCCGAGCGCGGCCGGCGTCGGCTCGACCGCAGCGAGGAGCTTGACCAGTTTGCCCACGCCGATCGCCGCCTCGCCGCCGACAGTGAGGACGCCGTCGCAGGCGTGGGCTCGAAACGTCTGTACGGCGGCGCGGACCTCCAGCCAGGTCGGCACCGGCGAGAACTCGCTGAACCTGACGGCGTCAAGGTTCATCTCCCCGAGGTAGTCGGCGAGATCACGCCGCTCAAAGGACCGGTCGGCGACCAACAGCACCCGGCCGACGCCGAGTCGAGTGAGCTCCGCTCCGAGCCGCACATACCCACGGGGCTCGGCCACCGTTCGCTGTCCCCGCAGGTCAACCAGCCGGGTGCGCTCGGCGAGCTCATCGAAGGACGCGCCCCGGCCGACTTGGGCGACAAATCGGCCGGACGCGGGAAGCAACCCAACCCTGAGGTCGGCCGCGACCCGGTTCAGCGCCGCCGCGGCGTCCGCCGGACCCCCGGCGAGCTGCGCGAGCCAGGTTGCAGCGGCGTCACCGGTCAGCTTGAGCAGCGGCCAGAAGCCCCGGCTGCCGCCGCCGACCAGGCCGGCGCCGACAGCATCGAGGTTGCCGCCCCTGGCGAGGACCCGCAACCCTTCCGCGTCACCCGGACTGACCGGTGCGGGAGCCGCTGAGCCAGCGGACGAAGGCAGCTCCGGCTGCCGGCCGCCGCCCACTTCGTCGTCGCACAACGCCAGGTGTGGGCGCGGGTCGCCCAGCAGACCTTCGACCAGGTCCGGGGCGAACACCAGGTCGTCGGTGAGCACCAACGCATTGTCGCCAGCCAGCCACTGCCGCAACTCGGCAAGGTCCGCGGCGAGCGATTCGACGGCGAAGTGCCGCAGGCGGGTTCGGGTGAGCCCAAGGCGGGTCAGCTCGGCCCGCAGCCGCTCGGCCGCGATTCCGGTGACCACCGCGACCTCGATCACGCCGTTGGCGGCGAGCACTCTCAATTGCCGGCCGAACACCGACTCACCGCTGCTGAAGCGGAGCAGCGGCGCTCCGCCAGGCGGCGAGGCCGGCCCGAACAGGGTGCCGTCCAGAACGAGGGCACGCATCAACGGCGCCGTCCACTCCGAACGGCACTGCTCGGCGTCCTCATCCGAACACGCGACATGTCCCCCACTTTCCCACAAGAGGCGCAGGGGTCAATGCACGGGGCCGATCTGGGGCGACAGCTCCGGTCTCCGGCCCTGGCGGGCTTCACCGATCGTCCGCGTGAACAGGACGTGCCTCGAAGGAGTGCGACCGAAGGGTCCGTGCGGCCAGCGTGGGGATGCCTGCGTAGCCAGGCCCGTAGATGCCTGCCAGCATGTCTTCGGCACGGTCTGGAACAGGGACCTGCAGGGGTCCGAAGGCGACCCGACGGCCCTGTCCGAACCACTCGACGGGGAACACCTCCCGCTCCAACGGGTAGTAGCTGCACAGGTTCGCCCAGTGCGAAGCCCCTTCAGCGGCGTTGAAGCCGGATTGCGCCCAGGTGATCCAGCGGTGCAAGACCGGCGGCCGGACGGCTCGGGTGAGGAGGTAGAGCGGGATCCGGAGCACCGGATTGCGACGTAGGCCGCGGGACCGGCCGGCGCTCATGAACAACGCCCGGCGCAGCGACCGCAGCATCACCTTCTGCAGGGCGAACCGCGGGCCGGCGATCTGCTGGACGGAGTCGATCGGGAAGATGTCGATGTATGGCCCGCTGTAGTGGGCCAGGTGGGCGATCTTCGGGAGGCTGAACCTGGTCGGACGGGTGAGCTGGAGCTTGGCGCCGAACACCCAGTGCCTGGGGTTGGTTTCGAAGCTGTCCAGGTTCAGGCCGTCCGGCAGAGCGCCCGCCAGGTCGACGAAGCGCCGGTAGTCAGCCCTCGGCATCATCACGTCGATGTCGTCGTCCCACGGGATCGGACCCCCGTGCCGGATCGCGCCGAGGATGGATCCTTCGCTCAGGTAGTACCGCAGCCCGTGCGCGGCGCAGAACCGGTCGAAGGCGGCCAGGATCTCCAGTTCAAGGTCCTGCAACTCCTCCAGATCTGCGTGCACCTCACCGGCGGCTGGCGTCACCTTCTCAGCCTCTGGCCACGGCTCGGTCCGGACTCCGAGCACGAACTCATAGATCGTCCGCAGTTCGTCAGAGGTGATTGGCACCGGGCTGTTGCCCAGTCGTTCGGCGTTCACCGAGCCGACCAGGTGATCGAGCTCGGACGGGTCGGACAGGCGAGGGCTCGGGAGCCGGAGCGCCTCCAGGATCACGTCCAGCTTGCCGACCGCCTCCTGCGGGGTCTCCACCGAGAAGACCTCGGCGAGATCGGCAAGGGCGCCCATCACAGGCTCCGCCTTGGCAGCTCGTTGCTCGGCCAGGTGCAGGTAATGACGCCAGACACCGCGCAGGCAGAGCGCTGCGGCGTGCCCGTGGGCGATCCCGTGGGCCGAGGTCAGCCCGTAGCTCATCGCGTGCGGCGCGGTGGTCTTGGTCAGGTTGATCGCCTTGCCGGAGTGGTTGGCGGCCAGCTGGATGCTCCGGGTGACGTCCACGTCGAACGGCGCCGCCTTGTGGAAGTAGGCGAAGAAGTCATCCAGGATCAACCGGAGCCCCTGCCGGGCATGAGCCCGGCTCTGGTCGGTGGCGGAACTGGCCCACAGCGACTCCACGCATTGCGCCAAGGCGTCCAGCAGGCTGGCCTTCTTGTGGTAGTCGGGAAGGCTTTCCAGCAGCCTCGGCTCGAGCAGCGCCCAGTCCGGCAGCGCCGCGTCGTGGGCGATCGAGTGCTTCTCGCCGTCGACGTAGACGACCGCGAAGTGGGTCGACTCGCTACCGGTGCCGGCCGTGGTGGGGATGGCCAGGTGCGGCACCCTGCGTGCGAGCGGGTCTCCGAAGGCAGGGAAATCGTCGCCGTCGCCGGCCGCCAGCAGCTTGATGCACTTGGCGACGTCCATCGCGCTGCCGCCGCCGAGCGAGATGACCGCGTCACAGGCCTCGTCCCGGTAGCGCTGCAGCCCCGCGCGAACCTCCTCGATGCGCGGGTTGGCGGAGTAGTCGCCGAACACCACCGGGTCCAGGCGCTCCTCCAGGAAGGGCTTGATCAGCGAGTTCCGGTAGCCGCTGCCGCCCACCACCAGCGGTCGGCGCGCGCCGGCCGCTGCCAGCAGCTCAGGAATCCGGCGGTAGTCGCCCGGCTCGGCGAGGACGGGCTGCTCGGCGAAGTCGAACAGCCGGATCGCGGACGAGACCGCGGCCAGGTCGTCGAGGTTGTCGACCTCGTTGACGAAGTCGCCGGCGTAGGAGAAGGCGCGGATGTCCGCCTGATCGCTGACTTCGTTGAGCGCGTTCTCGGCGTAGACGCCCGTGTCGCCGGCGTCCACGAAGGCCGCCACGCGATCCAGCCACACCCGCATCGCCCGGCGGCTCAGCTTGTAGAGCGGCTGGAAGGTGACGCAGTCCTCACCGAAGGCGCTGATCGAGACCTCGCGGATCACGTCACCGGCGAGCCGGGCCTTGAAGTCTTTCTCGGGCTGCGGCAGGTCGTGGTTCACCACCCCCAGGTCGGGACGCAGGTCGGCCAGCAGCCGGGTGAGGACGCCGCTGTTGAAGACCAGGTCGCCGTGGAGCATCAGCACGTCGGCGTCGAGGTGCTCTCGAGCCAGATGCATGGAGTAGAGGTAGTTGGTCTGGTCGTAGACCTCGTTCGGCACGAAGGTGATGTTCAGCCCGGCGAATTCCGGCGCAGCGGCGACGCTCTCGAGCTGCCGGACGTGCGGACCGGTGGTCACCACGATGTCGGTGACGCCGTGGGCGGCCAGCAGCCGCAGCTGGCGTCCGAAGAGGGTCTCACCGTTGCTGAGCCGGGCCATCGACTTGTGGTTCTCGCGGGTGAACTCGCCCATCCGGTTGCCGAGGCCGGAGTTGAAGATGAGCGCCTTCAAGACCTGCCCGCCTCGAATTCGGCCATCATGTCGACCTTGTTCGCGGCGGGCGCGATGGTGGGCCGGCCGAGGTCGGGGCGCGAGCCCTGGGCGACTTCCACGACCAGTGCCGACCGAGGGGTGGCGGCCAGCCGCCGCACCGCGGCCTCGAGCTCGGCGGCCTCCCGGACGACCTCGACGTGGGCGAATCCCGCGGCCGTCAGGATGGCCGCAGTGTCGATGTCGAAGGCGACGGTGGGCTGCCCGCCGACCGACTCGTGGGCGCCGTTGTTGATCATCAGGTAGCGGAAGTTCTCCCGGGCCCGCTGGGCGGCGACCGGGATCGACCCCAGGTGCATCAGGAAGCCGCCGTCGCCGTCGACGCAGTACACGGTCTGGTCGGTCCCTAGGCACATCCCCATCGCGATGGACGCCGCGTGCCCCATGCCGCCCACGGTGAGGAAGTCCCGGCTGTGGCCTTCGCCCCGGCGTTCCCGGATCTCGAACACCTCACGGGAGGTCTTCCCGGTGGTCGAGACGACGAAGGCGTCCGGCCCGACCGTCGCGAGGACGGCCTCCAGCGCAGCCTCCCGGGTGAGCGGCAGCCCGCTGGGACGCTCGGTGGCGTCATACCGGCCGAAGGCGCCCTTCCGGACGACCAGCGCGACCGGGGCGCTGGTCTCGGACAACAGCGCCACCAGGCGGTCGAGCTGCTCCTCCCAATGCTCCGGATCCAGCACCTCGTAGGGCACCTCCAGGGTGTCCAGGGTGGGCGGCGTCAGCCGACCCTGGGCGACGTGCTGGGGCTCGTCCGTCACCCCGGGCTCGCCGCGCCAGCCGATGATCAACAGCATCGGGACGCCGTACACCTGCGGGTGGGCCAGTGAAAGCAGCGGATTGACCGTGTTGCCCAGTCCGGAGTTCTGCAGGTACACCGCGGCGTACTTTCCGGTGGCGACGTGATAGCCGCAGGCCACGCCGACCGCGTTGCCCTCGTTGGCGGTGATGAGGTTCTTCTCCCGCGGGGAGCGATCTTCGATGCAGGCGCATAAGTCCTGCAGCAGGGAGTCCGGGACGCCGGCGAACAGGTCGATGCCGTGCTCGCCGAGGCGCGTGTGGAAGGCGAGGGGATCGATCGTGCTCACTCCGGGGTCCCCGCGATGTTGTTCGGGGGAGCGCAGCGGAGGAGAAGAACGTCGTGGGGCATTCATTCTGGGATCAGGCTCAGCACGTCCTTGATGGACATGATCTCGTCGTCGACTTCCTTGCTGCGGCCGGAGTCCAGGATGCGCTGCGCGGTGTGCAGCATCGCCGGGTAGGCGCTGCGCAGCAGGTGGTTGGCGTGGATGATGATGTTGGCGCCCCAGTCGGCCAGCTCCTCTTCGTAGAACTGGTTGTACGTCGTCGGCACCAGGACGACCGGCGTCTCCGCGGAGTAGTCCCGGAACCGGCGCATGAACTCCCGGATCTCCTCGCCGTCGGAGTGGCGGGAGTGCACCATGATGCCGTCCGCGCCGCCGGCGAGGTACATTTTCGCCCGGTAGAGCGCGTCCTCGACGCCGGCGCCGGCGATCAGGCTCTCCAGCCGGGCGATGATCATGAAGTCGCGGGTGGACTGCGACTGCTTGCCGGTGTTGATCTTGTTGGCGAACTCGACCGGGTCGTCCAGGGTCTGCACCGCGTCGGTGCCGAACAGCGAGTTCTGCTTCAGGCCGGTCTTGTCCTCGATGATCACCGCCGAGACGCCGGTGCGCTCCAGCGTCCGCACCGTATAGCCGAAGTGCTCCTCCCGGCCGCCGGTGTCGCCGTCGACGATGATCGGCTTGGTCGACACCTCCATGATCTCGTCGATCGTCCGCAGCCGGCTGGTGAAGTCGACCAGCTCGATGTCCGGCTTGCCTTTGAACGTGGAGTCACACAGGCTCGACACCCACATGGCGTCGTACTCCCGGACCTCCACCGACTTCGGGTTGCTGGCTTTGGCGTGCTCGACGATCAGCGCGCTCAACCCGTTGGACGCCTCGATCGCCCGCAGGTACGGCTTCAGGCCGAGCAGCCGGCGCAGCTTGCTGCGGCGCAGCTCGGTGGTGTTCACCAGGGGGCGCAGCACCCGCTCCAGCTCCGAGCCGGACAGGCCCGCGGTCGCCGGAACCTCCACCAGTTCGCCGCCGTACTCGCCCAGCAGGTCGATGACTTCGGTCCGCACAGTCGCCTGCACGCCCGTCGTCCAGTCGTCGCCGTGCACCACGTAGTCCGGCCGAAGGTCGCGGATGTTCGTCGCGTAGGAGAGGGTGTGCTGCGGGACCACCCGCGCCACGTTCCGCATGCTGGCGACCAGCGCTCTGCGGGACTCGAAATCCAGGATCGGCAACCGCTTGTAGGTGGCGATCGCCCGATCGGTCAGCAAGCCGACGGTCACCTCGCCAAGTTCGGCCCCGGCCGCAATCACATTGAGGTGACCTTGATGAAGAATGTCCGACGAGATGGCTATGTAGACTGACTTATCGCGTGGCATCAAGAGTTCCTGTGTGGCGGCCCGCGAAGACCCTACCGGCTCGACGGGGTGTCGACGGGGGTTCGAATCGAGGCGGATCCATCGGTTTGTCTGGCCAACGCAGTATACGTGACCCCCGGGAGGCCCGATGAGCGGTACGCCGAGCGGACCGACGCTGAGCGTCGTCGTCATCCCCGATGGCCGCCCCCATTCACTCGGCAGCTGTCTGTGGTCGATCCTGCGACAGCCCGTGCCGATCGAGGTCCTCCTGGTCGATGACGGAGCAACCCGGCCCGCCGGCGTCGCCCGCCGGCTCGCCGCCGTCGACGAACGGGTGCGGACGCTCACCGCTGCGCCGCGCGACGCGGTGAGCGCGGGTCTGGCGGCGGCCCGTGGGAGCTTTCTGGGATTCGTCCACAGCGATCACCTGATCGGCGGCGACTCCTACGCCCGGCTCGTGCGGCAGCTGCAACGCAGCGGCTCCGACCTCGCCATCGGCGGCCACGAGACCGTCTCCGCGAAGGGCGCGCGCCAGTCGTCAGACTTCCACGAACCGCCGGGGACTGGCGTTCAACTGCGGGACCGGCCGGGCTTGCTGGACGCCAGCCTGGCGAGCACGATCTTCCGCA
>CAZLWS010000005.1:17847-23895 GCA_964563205.1 uncultured Propionibacteriaceae bacterium
GCCTGAGGTCTCCGTGGTGATCCCGACCCACAATGTCGAGGACTACGTCGATGACCTGCTCGCCAGCGTTCGGGCGGCGACGGGCGTCCGGCTGGAGATCATCGTGGTGGACGATCACTCCACCGACAAGACCTGGGACATCCTGCAGCGCCACGCGGAGCAGGACCCGCGCCTGCGGATCCTCCGCTCGCCGGGCCGCGGCGGCGGCCAGGCCCGCAACGCCGGCGTTGCGGCGGCGACCGGTGAATGGCTGTGCTTCGCCGACGGAGACGACCTCGTCCCCGCTGACGCTTACGCGGCGATGCTGGCGACCGCTCGACGGACCGACGCTGAGATCGTGACCGGCAGCTACCAGAAGTTCGGCGACGGCTGGGTGTGGGACGGAGGTGAGCTGTTCGGGTACGACGTGGAACTGGACAGCGTCGACGTGAACCGGCATCCT
Source organism: uncultured Propionibacteriaceae bacterium (assembly GCA_964563205.1). Classification (GTDB taxonomy): domain Bacteria; phylum Actinomycetota; class Actinomycetes; order Propionibacteriales; family Propionibacteriaceae; genus Propionicimonas. The sequence continues at coordinate 18,290 of CAZLWS010000005.1, forward strand.
CGGCTGCTCACCCACAGGACGTGCTGGAACCGGCTGATCCGACGGGACTTCTGGCTCGCCCACCGGCTCGAGTTCCCCGACGTCCCGCGCGCGAACGACGTGGTGCCCGTGACCAAGGCGCTGCTGGCCGCGTCACGGATCAGCGTCGTCCCGGTGCTGTGCTACCGCTACCGGACGCGGCCGGACTCCATGACCGCCGCGCAGGGCTCCGCAAGCTCACTGGTGAGCTATCTCTCCCAGGAGGCAGCAGCCGCGGAGCTGATCCAGCACGGCGCTGCGCCGCACGCCCAGGACGAGTACTGGTCGGTGATCCTCCCCCATGATTGCTGGCGTCACCTGCATTCCTATCTGCGCTCGACCACAGAACCACAGCCCGAGCCGGGCGTCGTGACCGGCCTGGCGAGGCTGCTCGATCTGGCGCCGATCTCTGCCCGGCAGGAACTCACACTGCCCCAGAAGGCGACCTATGGGCTGGTCGGCGCCGGCCTGGTGCCCGAAGCGGCCCTGCTGGCCACCGTGGCGAACCGGGTTGGCCGGCTGTCCCGTCCGACAGCACTCGACCCAGGACAGGCGGCCGGCGTGCTGGCCGCAGTCGTCCGGACGGGCGCCCTGTCCACCACGGAGTGTCGGCGGCTGGCCAGCGCGCTCCTGCTGCCGGTGCTGGATCAGTCGGCGGCCCCGTCCCTCGCGGTCGCACAGGCTGCCCTCGAGCTGGTCCGCGGGCTGGCCCAGGAGGGCGCGACGACCCTTGCTGCCCCGCCCGGCAGCCGGCAGGAACGTATTGCCCGCGTCCTCCAGCGCGGCGAAGCGGCACAACTGCTGGGCGTCTTGGCGGAGGAGACTCCCCCGGCCCGAGCAACCTTGGATCATCGCCTGCGCGGCTCCTGGCTCACCGGCTCGGCTCACCCCGCCCGCGGCAAGACGGTGTGGCTGGTGGCCCGGCGGAAGATCGACGGCGACGAGGTCGAGCTGCCGATCGGCCCGATCCTGTCGGACGCCGGGCGCCCGGGCTGGCGGATTCCGCTTCGTCCGGGTGGCTTCCCCCGGACCGGAGGCTGGCGGCTCAGCCTGCGCTGGGAGGACGAGTGGGGATCGCGCAACCCGCCGTTGACGGTCGGCCGGCCTTCCCGGAGGGGGTTGTTCGCGCGGGCGTCGCGGTTCGCACCGGCCGCTGACGGCGTCGGTGTTGTACTGGCCCCCTCCGTCGCGGCGCGCGGCCGACGGGCCATCGGCAGGCTTCGCGCCCGTGGGAGAATCAAGCAGTGACCAGCTCCCCGACACCCTCCCCCACCTCCTTGGCAGCCGGCCCTGTCGCGGTCTCCATCGTGGTGCCCATCCGTGACGCGGAGGCCTACCTCGACGATTGCCTGGAGAGCCTGCGCGGCCAAACCATGCCGAACATCGAGATTCTCTGCTACGACGACGCCTCGATAGACGCGAGCGCACGAATCGTCGAGCGGCACGCCGAACTCGATGCACGAGTCAAGCTGGTCTGCTACCCCGAGCAGCGATCGTCCTCACAGGCCCGAAAGGACGGCGCACTCGTCGCGACCGGCCGGTATCTGATGTTCGTGGACGCCGACGACTACCTCGACCCGCGGGCCTGCGAGCGCCTGGTCCCGGAAATGGGGCGAGCGGACGTCGACATCCTTCAGTTCGGCACCACCATCGTCAACGTCGGCCAGGCATCCGCCGCGCGGGTCGAGAACCTGGCGGCCCTGCTGGCCCCGGTCACAAAGCGTCTGGACGGCGACCAGCCCTTCGAAGCCTGCTTCATCCGGGGGGAGTACGGCCATAGCCTGTGGAACAAGATCTACCGGACGTCCTTCGCCAAGCACGCCTTCGCGCAGATCCCGGACGGGAGCCTCCCGAAGGCGCAGGACCTGCTCGCGTACTACGTGCTGGCCTGGAACGCCACCTCCTATGCGGGCATTCCGGACCCCTTCTACAACTACCGGTTCGGCGCCGGGATCACCGGCGCGGCCGAGTTGACTCTGGAACGCATGCAGGTCTTCGCCACCCAGGCTCTCGTGGCGGACGCGGTCGACGCCTTCACTGCCGGCCGCTCCGGCCAGAAGAGCGGCCCAGCAGCCGCCCGCCTGGTGCGCCGGAGGCTCGTCGGCGACTGCGTGATGCAGTGGTTCCGGCACCTGCCCGCTGAGGACGGCCCAGCCGGCTTCGACATCCTGGCGGACTCCTGGCAGATGGCGGATCTCACCGACGCGCTCCACCGGAGCCTGCCGGGGCGACAGGCCGAGGCAGCCGCCAGAATTGCGGGCGCCGCCAGCCTTCGAGTCACCCGCCGCCCGGTCTCCCCGGGATCGACGATCGGGCTCTTCTACCACAGGCTCACGATCGGCGGGCTTCCCCGAGTTCTCTGCATCCTCACCCAGCTCTACCTCGACATGGGGCACCGCGTCGTCGTGCTGCTGGACGAGGAGCACCCCGGAGCGGAGTTCACATTGCCGGACGAGGTGGTGCGGGTTCAGCTGCCGATCCCGGCCGACGACGGCGGCTACCGCGGACGCGCGGACCGGCTGCAGCGGGCGTTGACCGAACACGGGATCGACCTCCTGGTCTACTGCGCCGCCTCGTCCCCGCTGTTGCTGTGCGACCTGCTCATCACCAAGGGGCTGGGGGTTCCGTTCGTCCTCAGCATTCACGACTCGGCCTTTCACTCGCTGCTGAACAGCTCCCCCGGAACCGCCACCCGTCCCAAGGTCGCCCGGCTGGCGGACGCCGCCCAAGTGCTCTCCGAAGCAGAGGAGGCATTCTGGCGCTCGCAGGGGGTCAAGGCCGTGTTCCTGCCCAACCCGGTCACCACCGGGATCGTGGCGGCCGCCGAGTTGGCGCCCGAGCCGGGGAACCTCCTGTGGGTCGGCCGGCTCGACCAGTGGGTGAAGCAGTGCCTGGAGCTCCCCCGGATCATGGCCGTGGTGCGGCGCACCCACCCCGAGGCCAAGCTCCACGTGGTCGGCAAGGAATGGACTCCGGGGATCCGCGCCAAGCTGACGAAGCAGATCGAGCGACTCGGCGTCGAGGAGAACGTCATCGTCTGCGACCCGACCTTCGACATCGAGCAGTACTATCGCCGGGCGTCGGCGGTGCTGATCACCTCGGTCACGGAGTGCTCTCCCATGACCGTGGTGGAGGCGCGCGCCTACGGGATCCCGATCGCCATGTACCGCCTCCCGCACATCGCCATGCTCCGCGACGGCCTCGGCTTCGTCGCGGCGCCTCAGGGCGATCACGAAGAGCTCGGCCGGGCTGTCGGCCGCCTGCTGGACGACGAACCCCGGCGACGAGCGCTGGGTGATGCCGGTCGCGAAGGGCTGGCCCGCTTCATGGAGGTCGATCTCGCCGCGCAGTGGCGAGAGCTGTTCCGGCGAGCCGCCGATCCCGACGCGCCCGGCGACTCAGCGCCGGTGGACATCGACGTGCTCGGCAGCCTGCTGGCCAACGCGCTCGACATCTATCAAGTGAGCCTGCGGCGGCGAACCGCCCACACCCAGCGACTGCAGCGTCAGATCACCAAGCTCGAAAGCGCGTTGCGCAAGGCACAGGCCAAGCCGAAGGCAGCCGGCCAACGGGTGCGCGCCGTCGTGAGGAAGCTGAGGCGCCGGCTAGGCACGGCCGTCAAGCGAGTTCGGAAGCTCGCCTGAGCCATCCCTCGACGAGGACTCCCTGCCTCATCGACGGCCGACGCTGGTCCGGAGCGAGCGCACTCGTCGTCCGATCCGGCGCAGCCCGCGGGAGAGTCGCCGCCGCAGAGACGCCACGAGACCGGGTGTGGCGGCCTTCGCCGCCTCGGGCTGCTTCTGGGGCGCCGGCGTCCCCTGCTTGCGCAGCCGGTAGCGCCACGAGCTGAACGCCATCAGCAGGGCCTGCGCCTCCGGGCTCGGGTCGACCTCCTTGAGCCGGTCGGACGCCGCCGGAGTCAGGCGGGCAAAGTTGTCATAGGCCGCACGGTAGGTGGCGAGGATGATGGAGGCGACCGCCGCCGCCACCGGTTCGGGGTACTGCCGCCTGCCGACCCGGCGCACCATCTCGAGGTAGCTGATCAGGTAGCCCCGGGCCGACAGCACTCGCGACGCTGAGGTCATGATCGAGCCCGGCCGCAGCCGCCGGCAGTAGAGCCGGTCCTGGCTGTGTCCTGCCCGGCCGGCGGTGAGCATCAACTCGAGCGTGAACAGGTTGTCCTCGTGCACGATCCCGGGATAGAACCGCGGGCCGGAGTCGCGCAGCCGGTCGGTCCGGACCAGGTAAAGACAGGCGGAGGCGATGTACTCGGAGTTCGCCCGCATCGCGGCGAGCAGTTCCGGCCCCGAGTGGACACCGGGATACGCCGCACGCTCGTAGTACTCGCGATAGGTCCGCCAGGTGGCCTCCTCGACCCCCGGCTCGCGGACGGTGGAACCGTCGAAGAGCAGCAGATCGAGGTCGTCCCGGTCAGCCTGCGAGACCAGTCCGGCCAGCGCGTCCTGCTGCCACCAGTCGTCGCTGTCCAGGAAGCACAGGTAGCGGCCGGTGGCCAGCTCGACACCGCGGTTCCTGGCGGCGGAAAGCCCGGCGTTCTGCTGGTGGACCACCCGGAACCGAGGATCCTCGGCGGCCCGCTGGTTCAGCAGCTCGCCGGAGAGGTCGGTCGACCCGTCGTCGATGCAGATGATCTCGACCTCGACCAGGGTCTGGGCGAGCACTCCGCCGAGGCATTCGTCCAGGAACTCGGCGGTGTTGTGCACCGGGACGATCACCGAAACGTCGGGCCCCTGCCGGTCCGCCGCTCGCCGTTCGGCAGGCGTCGGGATGGGAGCCGGGTCGAGTTGCGCGAGCCCGACGGCGTTGGCCCTCAGCTCCATCGCGTCGAGCGCCGCCGCCAGCTCGGCCCGGGACCGCCGAACTGTCTCCGTCTCGGATCGCAGCCGCGAGAACAGCAGCTCTTCCGTTGACGTCTCGTAGACCGCTTTGGACTGCTCAGCCAGGTAGCCGCGAAGGAAGTAGTCCGGTTCGCGGCCCGAGACTCCCCAGCGGGGAAAGAGCTCGGTCCGAAGCGCCTGATGCACCGTCTGAAAGGCCGCCGCGGTGCGGACCTTGTTCAGGTTGCTGAGGCTGACCTCGGTGGCGACGTTGACGAAGGCGCGCTCGAACCGCTCCAGAAGCCCGGCCGCACGCAACCCTTCCCGGAGCTGGTCGAGCGCCTTGACGAACTCCAGGGGCGACTCATGGAGGGAGCCTTCCAGGCTGTCCTCGTTGCCCACCAGATAGTCGATCAGATACCCCTCGACCAAGGACACCCGCTCCGCGAGGGCCAGCGCCATGTAGGTGAAGTAGAGGTCGTCCGCGCGTCTGATCGGCTGGAAGCGGAGGTTCGCTCGCCGGATGAACTCGGTGCGGAAGAGCTTGTTCCACGCGGCCGGATTGAACGCCAGGAAGACCTGGTCGCCCATCTGCTCGGCCGAGAAGGGCAGTTGCTGCGGCAGGTCGGCCACCCGCACCGCCCAGTCGGCCCGGGTCATCGCACCGGTGCCTTGATCGACGGTCTGGAACTTCGTGATCACGATGTCCGCGGCGTCGGCGCGCGCCCGAGCGTGGAGCTTCTCCAGCAG
>CAZLWS010000005.1:23995-41376 GCA_964563205.1 uncultured Propionibacteriaceae bacterium
TGATCACGATGTCCGCGGCGTCGGCGCGCGCCCGAGCGTGGAGCTTCTCCAGCAGAGTCGGCGCGAAGCGGTCGTCGGAGTCGAGGACGGCCAGATACGCTCCGGCCGCCAGGTCGAGGCCGACGTTGCGGGCGGCGCTGGCGCTGCCGGTCCCCGGCCCGCGGACCCCCCTGAACCGGGAGTCGGAGGCCGCGAATTCGGCGATGATGTCGGCAGTGCGGTCGGTGGAGGCGTCGTCGACCACGATGACCTCGATGTCGCGGAGCGTCTGGGCGGCGATGCTTGCCAAGGTCTTCGCCAGCCGGGCCTCCCCGTTCCGGACCGGCACGATCACCGAGACTGCAGGCGCCTCGGCGTCAGCTTGCGGCAGCACTGCCGCCCGGCGCCCCGTCCCCAACTAGGTCTCCATTTCACAGTCGTTCGCCACCCGATCCGCCGACCGCGTCCCACCAGAATTCCGCACGTGACGCGTCGATCTTCGGTTGAGAGTTGGCCGACAACCCGCTGGCGGATCGGTTCTCCTAGGCGTCACACGCTACATTGATCAGGAATCCCGTGCGCGAAGAGTTCGCGCGCGCGATTTCAAACTGCACCCGGTCTGAGAAGGAAACCTCAATCATGCGGCTACTGAAGCTGACCGCCCTCGGCCTTGCTGCCGTCCTCACCGCGTCGGCGCTGGCCGGTGCCACCGGCGCGGCGGCGGCCGCCAAACCGGTCACCGACAAGAAGGCCGCCGTCACGGTCACCCCCTACGACGGCGTCACCCCAGGCCAGATCACGGCTAAGTTCACCAAGGCCCAGATCAGCGCGGGCCGGCAGGTGCGACTCCAACTGCTCTCCAGCGGCAGTTGGTCCGACGTCGGCGACCCGGTAGCGATGAGTTCCTCGGGCGCGGCGACCTTCCGCTTCGAGCCGAGCTACTCCGCGCCGAGCCAGACCGGCTCCTACCGGGCAGTGGCGGATCCGGTCCCGGGCAGCACCAAGCTCACCACCGAGGTGCTCACCCCGTCCGCGAAGTCCAAGCGGCTGATCGACCAGGAAGCGACCTGGTCCTACCACCCGGTCGCCGGCGGCGGCTTCGGAAGCCTCACCGTCACCTTCTCCAAGGCCACCTACAAGTCGAAGAAGCGCTCGGTGCAGCTGCAGGTGCTGAAGTCCGGCAAGTGGTCGAAGGTCGGCAAGACGGTGAAGATGTCCTCGAAGGGGGTGGCCGTCTTCAACGACGTCTTCACGACTGCCACCGACTCCGGCCAGACCTACCGGGCCGTGGCCGCCAAGTACTCCAGCAAGCTCGAGACCGCCACCGTGCCCGCGACCCCCACTCTGGATTCGCCGTGGACGTCGGTCCGGGACTACTGGTTCGGCACCGACGCGGCGCTGAACGCGGAATGGTCGACCTGGGATCCGGGCGTCTACAGCATCCGCAAGTGCTCGGTGAACCTGGAAGCCAACACCGTCATGAAGGACGGCTACGCCACGCTGACCCTCAAGAACAACACCACCACGTCCAGCCTGAGCCAGGCCAAGTCCGCCGGCTGCCCGAAGGCTCAGAAGCAGACCTACTCCAATGCCATGGTGCACACCGGCAGCAGGTTCACCATCAAGAACGGGATCGTCGCCGCTCGGGTGAAGTTCTCCAAGAGCCAGTACATGCACGGGGGAATCTGGCTGCACTCCGAGGACAGCGCCGGCGGTGTTCACGAGATCGACATCATCGAGTCCTACGGCTACGCCGGCAAAAAGTCGAAGTACTCCAAGACCACCTCCGGGGTCCACGAGACGATGGACTCGGCGGCGTACAAGAAGCTGACCAAGCCGAAGGGCTGGGAGAAGACCTACAACAGCGGGAGCAAACTCAGCCAGACCGTCTTCCACACCCGGAAGCTCTCCAGCGCCTGGTTCAGCAAGTACCACGTCGTCTCGGTGGAGTTCACCAACACGAAGCTGGTCTTCCGGGTCGACGGCAAGGTCACCGGAACCCTCACCCGCAATAAGGCCGAAGAGGACCGCGACTACTCGCTGGTGATGAGCATGCTGACCACCGACTGGGAGCTGGCCGCGGCCCGGAAAGCGAAGAAGAAGCTGAAGGCGCCCTCGGCGATGAAGGTCGACTGGGTCAGGGTCTGGCAGAAGTAGCAGCACTGGAAAGGCCGGCTGTCGTCACTCGCGACGGCCGGCCTTTCTGCTGCTCGGGTCAGGTCAGGCTGGTTCCCAGCCGCGCACCCAGTCGACGTACATGGTGGCCGGGAGCTTCGGCAGGGTGACCCCTTCGGCGTTCCGGACCGGATCCTCGAAGCGGCGCTGCTCCCAGTCGGAGGCCAGCATGCTGAGGTAGAGCATGAACTCGTCCTTCAGGTTGGGCCGTGACAACCGCCGGGTCACCACGCCGTCGATCCGGAAGGTGACATCCTTGGCGTCCCACTCGACCGAGAACACGTGGTACTCGTCCCACCACGACCGGTCCTTGACGACGCCGGCGTGGACGTAGGCCTCCTCCGCCGTGGCCGGGTAACGCTTGCCCTGCCGATGCACCACGTTGGTGAGCCCCGACCCGTAGCCGTACGACTCGACGATGTCGATCTCGGTGGTCATGCTCGGTGACATCAGGAACACCGATCCATGCTGGCCCTGGCCGGGCGGGAACTTGATCCGCGCGGCGACCGTGCCCGTCCGCATCGTGAAGCCGGCTGCGCCGGTGTAGACGGTCGCATTGCGCAGGTAGCGGTCGTGCTTGCAGCCGGCTCGGTCGGCGGCCTTCTTCCGCGAAGCCTTGGTCTCCTCGGTCACGCTGAGCACGAGCTTCCCGTCCTTCAGCTTCACATTGGACGGATAGGAGGCCGAGCACTGCCGGCCGCCCGTCAGATAGCTGCCGGTGTCGGCGTGGCTCCACGGCTTGGGAAGCTTGCTGCCGTCGAAGTCGGTGGAGAGCACCCTTCGCCACTGGCTTTTCGCGTCACCCGCGGGGGTTGCCAGCGCCTCGGCGCCGAGGCTGATCGCCCGATAGGCGCCGGCGCCGCCGGGCACCAGGAACTCGGCGCGGCCTTTTCCGTCCTGCCCGCCAGTGGCCACGTCCTGCCACTTCTTGCCTGACTTCTGCTGGAGGATCACCTGCGCACCCTTCTCTGGATCGCTGAAGCGCGCGACGATCAGGGTGTTTCCGGAGAAGTCGATCGGACTCACCTCCAGCGTCGCATCCGGATCGGCAACCGGGTCGGGCCTGGGGGTCGGGCTGGCCGACTGGGTCGGCGTGACCGTTGGAGTCAGGCTTGGGCTTGAGGTCGCGCTCGGTGTCGAGGTCGAGGTCGGCGGGGTGGGGCTGGCCGGAGTCACCGACGGTGTTTCGACCAGTGCCGGGGTTGCCGAACAGGCCGCCAGGCCCAGCGCAGCCACCACCGTCAGCACTGCTGAGCCTGTTCTCCGCCCTCGTGACACTGCCGGTGTCATCGTCCCACCATCCTTCTCACCTCGCCCGGAGCCGCCGATCCCGAGCGTAGCAACCGGTCCGGACTTGTAGGGTGGGGCCATGGCGCGAACGCTGAGCGGTGCTGCCCGCATCGCACGCAGCGGCCTGGTCGACCGCGAGTACTACGAATCCCAGACCGGACGCCGTTTCCCCCACAGGCTGGCGATCGCCCTGCACTTTCTCCGCGAGGGCGCCGCCTCGGGTCTGTCGCTGCATCCCCTGTTCGAGCCCGCATATCTGGCTCAGTCGGACGACGCCGGCGAGGTGATGCTCGACTATCTCGCCCACCCCGGGGACTACGCCGAGCGCAGCCCGCACCCGCTGTTCGACCCCGCGCACGCACGTCGTCAACTCCGTGACCGCGGCATCAAGCTCAAGGGCAACGCGTGGCTCTCCTGGGTGCTGAGCGCCGAGCCAGGGACAGCGCTGCCGGCCGGAAAGAAGTCGCCGAAATTGCGCTGGTCCCAGGTGCGCGGCGCGCTGGTCGACGCCGCGAGCCGGTGGCGGGCGGGCGGCTCGGCCGAATCGTTCGCCTGGTCGGGCGCACCCACGCCCGATCCCGGTCTGACCAGCATCGTGGCGCCGGTGGCCGACGACCTCGCCGGGGCGCTCCGTCAGCCCACCCTGACCGGCGGGGCAAGAACTCGCGAAGCGGTGGTCGTCGGGGCACTGACCCGCGCCCAGTTCTGCTGCCTGACGGCGGTCGGCCTCACCCGGCCGGTTCGCCCGGTGCTTGCGCGCGGAGCCGGCGCCGGCGGACCGGACCTGGCTGAACTGTGGAACCTCGGCGCCTCTCACGCCGGCGGCGCGAAGCTGGTCTTCCTCGCCCCGGGAACGAGCATCGGCGCCGCCGCGATCGCGACCCTGGCGGAAGCGCTCGACGATCCGGCGACGGCAGTCGCGCAGCCCCTCAACGAGCAGCCCGACATGACCATCGCCAGCGCCGGAGCCCTGTTCCTCGACGACGATCCGGCTCCGCATCCGCTGCTGTGGGGGCACCCGGCGACCGACGCCGAACCACTGGCGCAGCGGTCCGTCCAGGCGGCCTACTCGGCGGTGCTGGCCGTCCGCAGCGACACCTTCGCAGCGCTGGACGGCTTCGACCCGGCCTTCGGCGACCACTTCGCCGAGGTCGACCTGAGCCTGCGGGCGGCTGCCCGCGGCCTGGGTCACACCACTCTGGTGGTCGACTCGCGAGCGACCGTCCGCTCCCAGCTCGGCCCGGGTGACGGCCGGGACGCCGCCGCCGAACTGCTGCGCCGCCACGGCGCCCCGCAACCGGGATCTCACAAGGTGCTGAACGCCTGCGGCTTCGTCCTGACCTCCGGCCGAATCACCCGGCCACGCTCCGGGAGGGCTGCCCTTCCCACCTTGCGCTGGACCATCGACACTCCGGTCACCGCCGGCTGGTGGGCGGAATCCTGGGGGGACTGGCACTACGCCCACTCGCTCGCCCGAGCGCTGCGGCGGCTCGGTCAGCAGGTCGCCGTCGACACCAAGGCCGCCCGGGGACGGGACAGCCGGCGGCTCGACGACGTCCTGCTCACCTTGCGCGGGACGGACGAGGTGAGACCGGCCCAGGCGCCGGTGAACCTGATGTGGATCATCTACGCCCCCGAGCAGGTGACCGCTCAGGAGGCCGCCCGCTACGACCAGGTCTTCGCCTCATCCGTCAGCTGGGCACAGCAGCGCACCGCAGAGTGGGATCTCCCGATCCGGCCACTGCTGCAGTGCACCGACGCCGAGTTGTTCTACCCTCGGCCCGGCGTCCACCCGGCCGACGACGTGCTCTTCGTCGGGAACGCTCGCCGGGGAGGCACTCGTCCGATGGTGGAGGCGGCGCTGGCCGCGGGGGCCGAGTTGCGGCTGTACGGCACCGGCTGGGACGAGATCCCGGCCGCCGCTGGACGACTGACCGGCCTTCGGGTGCCCAACCAGGAACTCGGACTCCTCTACTCCGGGGCCGGCGTCGTGCTCAACGATCACCTGGAGACCATGCGCCAGGCCGGATTCGTCTCCAACCGGCTGTTCGACGCGGTCGCCTGCGGAGCCCGCGTGCTGAGCGACCCGGTGGAAGGAGTCGCCGGCCTGTTCGGCGACTCCGTGCTGTGCTGCGACCCGTCCCAGGTCGCCGAGATCCTGGCCCAGCCCTGGGAGAGCCAGTGGCCCTCTGCCGAAACCCGGCTGGCTCACGCCGAGCGGGTGCTCCGCGAGCACTCCTTCGACCAGCGGGCTCAGGTGCTGCTGGACGCAGCGGTGGAGGTGCTCGACGCCTGACCGCAGAGGCGGCGACAGCCGCTCACGCTAGCTCAGCCGCTTGCTCGATCTGGGCATGTTCTCCAGTCGAGCGAGCCTGTCGCCTCCGTCCAGCGGCAAGGCGGCGGCGAACTCTGGACCACCATGCTGCCAAGCCTCGACGACCGGGTTGCCGCGCAATCACCGCGACGACCGGAGAGCTCACGCTCAGTTCGGCGGCCGTCCGGGAGAGTTCGAGGTCGGTCGTATCCCGGGGTGTGGCGACCAGCAGGCTGCCGTCGAAGAGATCCTCCGAGCCCGCCACCGACGCCAGCGACCCAGAGGCGAGGATGATGTGGTGATCCTGCTCGAGTCTGCGTATCAACTCATGGGCAGCAGGGAGAGTCAGGAGTTCGGTGGCGTTGGGCGCACGTGAACCTGCTGGGATGACCGTGAGCGAAGAGTCTTCCCAGTGCTGCGATGCCTGCTCGACCGGCGCCAGCCCCGCCAGCACATCACTCAGGCCGGGCGACCCGGTGGTTCCCAACCGCTCGGCCAACCCGCAATGCTCCGGCTCCAGGCCGATCAGCGCGACCCGATCTCCTGCCTTCGCGAGCGCCTGGGCCAAGGCCAGCGCCACGCCCTCTGAGCTCCGTTCCGGCACCGCATCCACCACGGCATAGGCCCGCCGCCCGCCGGCGGAGAGGAACCGCACGTCCCGATGCAGTCCGAGTTCGTCGACGACCGACTCCGCACCTTGGGCGTCATCGATTCTGCCGATGACCGGCGCCGCGGAGAAAGCCGCTGCCTCCTTCTCATCCCGCACCGGGAAGCCCACCAGGAAGCGCAGCCAGGCCAGCGCCAACCCACCGACCAAGCCGATCACCGACGCCGCGGCGACCCGGATCCCGAGCGTGCTGCCGCCGGAGACCAGCACGGCAGGCCCGGCAGGTTGCAGCAGCCTGATCGGATCGATTGCGACCCCGGAGGCGGCCTCGAAGGAGCGGATCTCCTCCAGCAAGGCACTCGTGACCGCAATGCCCAGCGCCTGCGCCTCCGCTGGGTCGTCCGCGTTCACCGACACTGAGAACACGGCCGAACTGGCAGTAGCCTGAGTCGAGATCCGTCCGGCGAGTTCCTGGCTCGTGATGTCCACGCCCGCCGCCCTCGCGGCAGGCACCACAACAGCGTCCGTCTTCGCGAACTGTGCGAAAGTCGTGGCGCGCGCCTGATTGGCGCTGGCGAGCTGACTGGTCGAAACGTAAACCGACGGCGGGTCAACAGAGGTCAAAGCCGCGCCGCCCGCGAGCATCACCGTCAGCAGCAGGATCAACGCCCAGCTACGAGACAGCAGCCTGACCAGGTCTGACCAACTCACAAACAAACTCCCTACCAGAAGACGCGGCGACCGCCATCGACAAGATGGGGCACCCTCCTCCGAACTCTAGTGCCACCGCTCGATGCGGCGCCCTGATCGCGCAGCCGGTCTCCGCAACATGGCGGCTCCCAGGCCCTTCGCGTCAGCGCCCGCCCTCGTTCTCCCGGCCGCAGACGGGCTCCGAGACGGATGGGTGGTGAGGACCGCGAAGCCCATCACCGCGAGGATGGGCACGAAGGTGCTGGGCGCCAGCAGCGTGGAGATGAAGGCGGTGGCGCTCGACCGAGGGGCCAAGAACAGATCCGGAACGATGAGCAGACGCAGGGTGTTGGGAATCACACCGCTGAGCGAAAGCCGATCTGCCTCAGCCAGCAGCACCCCAAACAGCACCGCGACGAGCACCACCCCGAGCAGGCCCAGATCCACATTGGCTTCGGCAATGAAGGACGATCCAGATCCGGCGCCGGCGAGATATCGATCACCCAGCAGCAGGTAGGAGACCGAGTGCCCGTACGATCCCCCTTCGAGCGCCCGTTCCAAGGAATTTCCCTGCAGAACGGGCAGCCCCAGCAGCCGGGCCGGGATCCCCCGATGGATGAACTCCAACAGATAGATCTGGTCAGGCAAACCCGATCTGAACTCCATGCCGTGGGCGACCACAGCGGCAGTTGCGCCCTGGTTCAGGAAGAAGTTGGGGATAGCCTCGACTATGCCGCCTGAGTGAGCCCCTCGGACGCCGCGCAACTCCTGGACCCATTCCAGAAGCATGATTCCGAGCGGGAGCGCGGCAAGCAGGGGCAGAATCCGCCGGGTCGGAAGCCAGTTCTCCCTGGGGGTCAGCTTGGACCGGATCACCGTGTAGCAGAGAACGAACAGGAGCCCGGAGACAAGGGGGGCGCGCTGCCCTCCGGCCAGCGCCACGATCTGAGAGGCCAGCCACCCCGCGAGCACCAGTCGAGCAGGGCGATAGGCCGGCATGGTCGCGAGGTAGAGCGCCAGCATGGGGAAGTTCATCGCCGCGATCTGCGCCACCAGCACATCGAAAATCGAGCTTCCGCCTCCGAGGAATGCACCTGTATACGATTCGAGGTAGCCGAACCGCGACACGAAAATGCCCTGTTCGATCGCCAGACCAAGCACGAATGGCAAGGTGAGCCAGAACAAGACATGCGCAGCCCGCCTCACTTCGGCCACCCAGTCCGCGCCGTCCTGCCGGCCCACGACACGGGTCCAGGGATGGCCGTGCCAGTTCGACTTCGCCTTGAACCACCCAGCATGTCCGGCCCACACCCCTAGCAGCCCGAGCCCAAGTATCGCCGCAAGGCCGGCGTCGATCTCGGCCGGATAAGAGGGCCCGGGGTATCCGAATAGCCGCGTGAGCGTCTCGCCGCCGAGAAGGAACACGAAGAACGCCGCACAGAATGCCAAGAGGAAAGGTCGGCCGCGCAGATCGCGAAGTGCGTAGAGAGTGACGTTCACCCACACCGTAAGGACAAGAATCCAGTCGAGCTGGGTCGGCACGGCGAAGAGTGCCGCGGCCAAGCCCGCGTGGGCGACCAGCAGCGCCCACGCCTGAGTCGCTGCCATGCTCCGCGCGGGGCTAGAGAGCAGCGAGTTCTCGGGCAAACCGCGCGTAGTTACGCGTTGCATCAAACTTCCTCTCCCATGTCTGCCGGGCCGCGGTCACATAGCTCAGGTATACCTGATCCTCAAGGGCTTGGAAGGAGCGCACTGCCTCGGCGATCACCTCAGGGGACGCGTCTGCGGCGATGAGCATCCCGTTGTCAGAGCCCACAATCTCCGAGGAGCCACCGACATCGGTGGCCACGACAGGTATCCCGAAGGAGCATGCCTCCATGATCGAGACCGGCAGCCCCTCGGATTCGCTGACATTGACGAAGAGATGGAATCCCTGTCGCCACAGTTCATGCATCAGGTCATCGTGGTCGAGAGCGCCGGCGAACGAATAGTCGATCCGGCCCGAAAGAACCTCGTCAGCGAGTGCCGAGAGTTCGGCACGCAGTGGCCCGTCGCCGTAGTGCACCCACTCCACGCTTCCGGGTTCGACCAGCCCGAGCGCCCTCACCATCCGGTCCAGTCGCTTGACGGGGACCATCGCCGAGCAGGTCACGACCCTGAGCGGGTGCCGCGCGCTGGACCGGGCGGCCACGCCGAACTCGTTCTCGGAGCCCAGGTAGGAGACCGCGAGCACCTCGGTGCGGTCCGGATGACGTTCGGCCAGGTAGCGCCTGCCGTGTTCGGAGACGAGCCAGAGTCGCTTCACGTGTTCCAGCGACCACCTGCGCAGTGGCAGATACCCGGTCGGCGAGCGCTCTTCATAGAGATCGGCTCCATGAGCCCTCGCGACCACGGTGTCCGATCCCAGCGACCGTGCGACCAGGTGCGCCAGATAGGGCTGATAGTAGAAGCGATAGGCATAGAAGACGGCCCTGCCTTGCACCCCCTCAGCGGCCAACGTGCGCTTTATGTCGCGCGCCTCGATGACAGTCCTGCTGAGAAAGGCGATCAGTTCGACCAGCCTCGCGGGCGTCAACGCGCCAGTGCGCGCCAGCGTCCACGACTCGCTCCAGAAGGCCGAGTGGAGCATCACCAACGGAGCGTTGAGCGCGTAGACCCAGTGCGGACGTCGCCGGATGCGATGCACCCGCACCAGCGGATTCGCGATCGGGCGCCGCGTCCTGGCGTGCTCGGCGGTCACGGAGAGGGAGAACACTTCGATAGCGGAGAAATCAGTGAGATAGGCCATCTCAGTCTCCAAGAAGGGCTCCCAGTCATGGAAGGGAAACACGTTCGTCAGGAGAATCAGGGTTCTCGACCCGTTCCCAGGCTGCATCCTGAATTCCGCTTTCATCGGGGTGGTCACTTCTTGTCTCGCGACAGGAGGGTGGCTCGCGCGCGCCCCAAGACCGAGACGAAGGCATCAGACTTCCGGAAGAACGCCCAGAGCGTGACGCCCACCGCCACGACCGTGAAGGTCAGGCGCCACACGAGCTCCAGCACCAGGGAGCCGGGGGTCCACAGCGCGAGAAGCCCGGCCACCCCGGCCATCAGCGCCAACGCAAGGGCGACGTACCTGGCGAGTTCGCCGTAGTACTGACTCCAGCTACGTCCGAACAGCGGCCGATACACGAAGTGGCCATAGCTGTAGGCGAACAGGAACACTGTGCTGAGCACGGATGCGAGCGGCACGCCCACAACCCCGAAGAGTTCGACGAGCGCCACACTGGCCAGGACGTGCAGCAAGGCTTCCGTGACCGGAACCCAGCGATCCACGTAGAACACTCCCGAGGCTTCCTTGAAGGTGTGGAAGGTCTGCCGCAGCAGCTGGAAGAACAGAGCGACTGCCATCGCCGCCGCAACCTCTGGGCCTAGCTGGAACTCCGGCCCCAGCCAGACTCCGACGATGGCGTCGGCGCCGGCGACGAAGCCGGCCGCACCGAGTGCCGCCAGGAAGAAGTTGACCAGGAGCAGTTGGCTGAAGACCCCATAGGTGCGATCACCGGCGTTCTCGCGGACCAGGAAGTCTCCGATCGTGGATTTGACCGCCTCGAACATGTGACCGCAGATCGAGACGATCGCGGCGTAGAGCATGTAGTAGTTGGCGTAGAGCCCGACCGCGCGCAACCCGAGCAGAACCGAGAGAACGATGTTGTCGGCGCCGAGCACGACGAATCCCGCAACGCGGTGGAATGCCAGGCCGCGCACCTGAGTGAGCGCGTCCGCGCGATCCTCCGCACCCAGACGGGTGGCCGGCTTCCGAAGATAGGGGTAGCGACGATCTACCAGAATCGACAGGAGGATGTTTTCGAGCAGCCGGCACACTGCCCGGACGATCAGGAACAGATAGTAGTCCTGGCTCGTCACCAGAATCACGATCTGAATGCTGCTCATGATGACCACGGCGCCGAAGTGGACAGCATTGATCACGTAGTTGCGCCGGTCGGCGTACAGCATGGAGCGCTTGTATCCGAACAGGTACGAGAACACCGAGTCCGCCAGGAAGAGGACGAACGCCAGCCGGACGTCGACTGAGCCCACCGTCGCGCTTCCGGCCAGCAAGGGCGTGGCGGGAATCATCACGAGGCCGACCAGCAGGACCACGGAGCCGACGATCCGGTAGCCGTTGCGGTAGAACCGCATAAGCCGGGCGATCTGCTCACGGTCATCCTGGGCGAGCGGCTGGTACAGCTTGTAGATGATTGCCGAACCGAATCCCAGCTCGGCGACCGCGAGCATCGCCACCAGGTTCGTGAACAACCCGTTCAGGCCCAACAGCTCCAAGCCCAGCGAGTTCACGAAGAAGCGCTGGACCACCAGCGAGGCGATGATGCTGGTCGCGCTCATCGCTACCGCCATAGCCGTGTTCAGCGCGTAGATCCGGCTCCGGGACTCCGCAGCCACCGTCAGGCCGACCTTGTGACGACGCTCCGCAGCCTGAGGCCGGCGACGACGATCCGGAGGAACACCCACGCCAGAGTGCTGCGCTGCCGCCGGATCGACTCGGTGAGGACAGCGGTCGGGTTCAGCCAGACGGCAGGCCCGACTTGTGTCGCGCACCACGCCAACGATCCCTCATCGGCCAATGCCTTGATCACCCGGTTCAGCAAAGGCCGGTCCGCCCGTGGATCGACTGCGAATCCGGAGGCAACCTTGCGCCCCAGCAGCTCGATCCTGCGCCGGCCGACGCGCAGGTTCGACGCGCGGTACCCGGCCGGGTAGCTCGCGAGTTCTTCCAGAACCCGCCGGGCGACGATCGCCGACTGCACGATGTTCTTCTCGAGATGGGCAGGGTTCCTGGTCAGGCTCTCGCCGTTGAACCAGTACTCGTAGAGAACCTCGTCGGTGACGTTCACCACTTGGACACGCGAGAAGAGAGCGGCCAGGAAGACCGCGTCCTCCATCCAGCGCACGGACTCGTCGAAACTCAGCCCCTGGAGCGACGCGCGCTTCACGATCAACATGCAGGAATATGTCGGCTCCACCCCCATCATGAACCGGATGGCCAGTTCATACAATGCGCGATCACCTGAGTAGACACCGGCCCTGATACCTAGGCGATGCGGGGTCGAGCCAGTGGAGTCGCACCGAGCAAAACTGATGCGGTGGACGTCCGCCCGCACCGTGCGCAGCAGCTGGTAGACCCGGGAGACCGCACCGGGGATGATGGCGTCGTCGCCATCCAGGAACATCAGATACTCGCCGGTGGCGATCTCCATGCCCGCGTTTCGAGCACTCGAAAGCCCGCCGTTCACCTTATGGATGACGCGGACTCGCTGGTCTGCTCTCGCGTAGTCATCGCAGATCGACGGCGAGTCGTCGAGCGAGCCGTCGTCAACGAGGATCACCTCGAAATCCCGCTCGGGCTGCATCAGAACCGATGCGAGGCACCTCTCCAGCATCGCCGCCACGTTGTAGACGGGGATGATGATGGAGAGACGAGCGGGCAGTTCGGTCATGATTCGGTCGGATCCGGAACCACATCGACGATGACGGCCCGCCGAGCCGCCTCGACCAGGCGGTTCGCTTCCGCAAGCGAGTCGGCCGTGGCGATTATCTGCCCCAGGCAGTCGCTTGAGTCCCGGAACCCGTCGATCCGGCTGCCCGGACCGGGGAAGAAGAGATGGCTGACATCGTCCAGTCGCTGCTCCAACGTCAGACCTGCGATCGTTCCATGAAGCGGTGGCGGCACGATCATGCCCACGGCCACGGCCGCGCCAGTGGGCGCCGGCCACTCGCCGATCGGACGTCCGAGCGACAACTGCACGATCGTTTCGTAGTAGTCGAGTCCGAAATAGGCGGAGACCATCTCCGGCAAGCCGTTCGCGCCCACTCGTCCCGTGATCTCCAGCACCTCCACTGAGCTCTCCGTTGCGATCAGGTCGATGTTGACGGCGCAGTCGTTCAGGCCGGTCGCCCTGATGGCAGCCTCCACCTGCGACCGTGCTTCCGCCATCAATGCGGCGTCCCCGCCGAACGGCACCGAGTGTCCGATCGGGATCCCGGTGTCGCCCAGGTGGACCTCGTCGTTGTGGATCAGGACGAACACGATCTCGTGATCACGAACGAGCGCCTGTGCGCCGAACTCGCGTCCCACGACGAACTGCTCGACCACGATCTCGTTCTGACTTGTCGCGCCGGCCGCGTGGCCGAACGCCCAAGCAGCCTCAGAAGGCTCGCGCAGAATCGCCACTCCGCGGCTGCCCTGCAGATCGGGCGCCTTGACGATCGCCGGCATGCCTAGCTCGTCGAGCGCGGCGTGCAGCTCTGGGAGGCTGCGGATCAGGCGATGCTCGGGGGTCCTCACACCATGGCTGACAAACCGCTTCTTCATCTCCCGTTTGTCCGCGCACATTGCTGCGGCGTCCCTGGTCAGGCCCGGCAGCCCAAGCTCTTCGCACACCGCGCCCAGCGCCGACAGCCCGGTGTCCGCGCACGAAGTCGCGACGCCGTCCAGCTCCAGCTGGCCCGCGATCTCCAGCACTGCGCCAATGTCGGTGATGTCGACGTACACGACCTCGTCGGCCAGCGCTGTGCCTGGCGGGTTGCCCCTCGGCAATGTCGCCACGATCGTGTGGACACCCAGCCGTCGGGCCGCGGAAACGAGCCCCGTCTGACCTCGCCCTGCACCCAGGACCAAGAGGCGCGGCTGATCTCCAACGCTCAGCTCGGGGGTTACTTCGGTCGTCCCCGACTGCGATCTCTGCCTGGGGTTCATGGGGCATCACCTTCTGGGACGAGTCTTAGGCTCATCACGGACTCCTCGCAGATACGCACCGCCGCCGGCGCGTCCCCGGCCACCGCGACCACGTATCCAGCCCGATCCACACTGCTCTGCACCGGGCGACCCTGACTCGCGAGAACAGCAGCCTCGATGACGCCTGGCCGGCGTCTGACCTCTTCGATGCCCGCCAC
Organism: uncultured Propionibacteriaceae bacterium; assembly: GCA_964563205.1. Lineage (GTDB taxonomy): Bacteria > Actinomycetota > Actinomycetes > Propionibacteriales > Propionibacteriaceae > Propionicimonas. Next base: position 38,005 of record CAZLWS010000005.1, read on the forward strand.
GGAGAATCCGCCCTTCTCAGCTCCCTGAAAGAACCGCACAGCGCTGCCTTTCAACTCGCCGGGCTCGATCCGGGGCTCCCCTCCGCAGGCGATGCAGATCAGGCCCTCGATCATGTCCACGCCCGTGGACAGTGGTGTGAGGTGGGAGGTGATCAGATCGCCGCCCAGTCTCGCGCCGACCTCGATGACCTTGGGACCCTCGCCAGTGAGGATGATCTCGGCGTGGACCGCACAATCCCGCAGGCCAAGTGCCGCCACCGCACTCACCGCAATTGCTTCGACATCCCGTCGCAACTCCTCGGCAAGCCCGGTGGGCTGGCTGTGACCGAGTTCGACGAAGTGCGGCGCACCCGAGGTGAGCTTGTCCGTGACCGCAACCACCTGGACTCGATCCCCGGAGCACAGCAGTTCCACGCTGCATTCCGGCCCTCTGACGAACTCCTGGGCGATGACCTCCCCGGATCGACTCTGCGCGCGCGCGTAGGCAAGGCATTCGGCGGGGTCTGCTCGCTCGTCCACGAGGACCACGCCCCTACTGCCCGAACTGTCAACCGGTTTGAGGACGTAGGGCGAGCCGAGGCAACCCGTGAGACCGCCCAATCCGGCGTCCACTCCGAGGACACGGAACCGGGGCGCAGGCACCCCGGCGGCTGCGAAAGCCTCCGCCATGGCGCCCTTGTCGGTTGCGCACCTGACCGCGGCTTCGGACGGACCGTGCAGGCCGAGCTGGGAACACGCCCTGGCAATGGCTCGCATGGGCAAATCCGTGCCGATCGTCACTATGCCGTCAGGCCGGTAGCTCTCTGCCACCCTCGTCACACCGGGAGCGTCGACCGTGCTCACCTCGAAGAAGTCATCTGCCAGCGGGCGTCCCACCGCGCGGGGATCCCAGTCCAGAGCACCGACTCGGAAGCCGAGTTCATGGGCCCGCTTCAGCGCCGGCACCTGGAGGAATGACGCTCCCACGATCAGCAGGCGCGCGCGGTCATCTTCGAGATACTCGTTCACGACACCGCGTCGACATTCTCCGCTGTGAGAACGGTCTTCACGGTCCTCAAGACCACTTTCAGATCGAGCGCCAACGACAGGCTCTCCACGTATTCGCAGTCGTGACGATACTTCTCCTCCACCGCGATCCCGTTGCGGAAGTACGCCTGGCTGACCCCTGTGAGCCCGGGACGGACGCGGAGCCGCACCAGTTCATCACCACGCAGGGCGTCGAGTGGTCGGGTCGCGAGATTGGGACGCGGTCCGACGAAGCTCATGTCACCTTTAATGATGTTGAGAATCTGTGGCAGCTCATCGAGCGACGACCTCCTCAGAAGGCGACCCACCCGAGTCACCCTCGGGTCATTCGGTGCCGAATAGGTCGTCCCATCGGCATTTCGGACATCCGGTGCGTCGACGACCATCGAGCGGAACTTGAGCAGCATGAACGATCGACCGTTGAGCCCGCGACGCTCAGCGCGGTAGAGCACGGGCCGTCCGCTGGTGCCGAGGATGACCGGCACCACGACCAACGACACCGCGGCGAGGACGGGTAGCAGCGCCACACCCCCGGCGATGTCGAAGGCACGCTTACCCCAGGTGGCATACCAGGTCCGCCCGTCGAAGGCGACCAGCCGGTCGCTCACGTCCTGATGGCGCATGGTTGATCTCCTGAGGGGAGCCGGGGGAGGGCTTCCACAACATGCTATCGAACCGGCCAGGTGCCTTGCCCCAGGCCGGGGTGTCCAAGCAGAGCCGCAATCAACTCGTGCCCGATTTCACCGGCAACGCGAGCAGCGCGCGTTTGAGGGTGTCAGACACGAAATCGACATCCTCATCGGTGAGCAGAGTGTGCAACGGCAGGCTGAGCACCCTCCGGTACTGTGCGTGGGCGTGCGGGTAGTCGTCGATTGAGAACCCGCGCCGCCGGTAGGCGCTGAACAGCGGCAGCGGCTTGTAGTGGACGTTTGTCGCCACACCCGCCCGCCCGAGATCCGCGACAATCTCCCCTCGGAACTCGGCAGCGCGCCCGAGATCCACCAAGCACAGGTGCGCGCTCGAGCGGAAGGCCTCGCCGGCATGGGCGAGCACTCCGACGACATCCCCTAACGCGACGGCGTAGCGATCTAGAATCTCGTGCCGGCGGCGGATCATGTCGTCGAGGCGTCCCAGCTGAGAGAGGCCGAGCGCAGCCAACACGTCAGGCATGTTCATCTTGAAGCTGGTCTCGACGATGTCGTACTCCCACGCTCCCGCCCGGGATTTGGCCAGCGCATCCTTGGTCTGGCCATGAAGCGCCATTCGCCTCAGTGCGGTCGCGAATCGCTCGTCGTCAACTGGCAGATCCCACCGCCAGGTCAGTGCTCCACCTTCCGCAGTCGTGAGGTTCTTCACCGCGTGGAAGGAGAAAGCGGTCAGATCGCCGATCTGGCCGCTCTTCCGGCCAGATCGGACCGCGCCCAACGAATGCGCGGCGTCGACAATGACGATCGGCCTGCCGAGACGGCCGATCAGGTCGTCACGCTCCGAGCGCCGCTGCTCGACAGCGCCCAGGGCATCGATCAGTCCAGCCGTGTCGTAAGGGATTCCGGCGATGTCAACGGTCATGATCGCCGCCGTGCGCGCCGTCACCGCGGCCAACACCTGATCGATCGAGGGCCAGTACATGCCCGGTTGGGTGTCGACCATCACGATGGTCGCGCCGACGTGGGCGATCACGGCGGCAGTCGCCGTGTAGGTGTAGGCCGGGACGATGACTTCGTCGCCGGGACCGACGCCGGCAGCCCGGAGAGCGAGTTCGAGCGCAGCGGTGCAGGAGTTGAGCGTGACGACTTCGTCCGCGCCGGTGTAGCCGGCCAACTCTGCCTCGAATCGCCTGCCAACGGGCCCCGTGGTGATCCACCCGGCCCTCAGGACCTCGACGACGGCGGCAATGTCCTCATCACGGATGTCCGGTGGTGAGAAGGGTATGGTTCGCTGGCTGACCGGCTCGGTCATCTGGCTCTTTCCTTGGCTGGAGTTCCAACAGCGCGAGCCCGCGGCCCGAGCACCGAACCCATCATCGGCCGCCTGAGCTGGGGGTGGACTTGGCGTGCGTCCGGACGGCCCCATCATGCCACCAATGCGGCCAGTCGATCTCAACCGAAGTGATGCCGGGACCCTGCGCATGAGAACTCAGGTGGCCAGGGCGTCGCGCAGGCGACGCATCCGACTGCGAAGCCACGCGCACCTCACCACCTTCCCGAAGCCTTGCCTTGGAACCGGTTCGCGCAGCGGGCCTGCTCTTTCGACAGATTTCAATGGTAGCGGAACTCTAGGCGGGAGGCCTCAATCAGGTTGCCCGGCTCACTACGATGGGGCCCGTGCCGATCGAAGAACCCACCA
>CAZLWS010000006.1:0-15143 GCA_964563205.1 uncultured Propionibacteriaceae bacterium
AGCAGCACCCCGCCGGCGACCACGGAGGCGACCTGGCCGGCGGCGTTGGCGCCCATGGCGTGCATCAGGACGAAGTTGGAGTGGTCCTCGCGGGCGGCCTCCTTCTGGACGACGCGCGCCGCCATCGGGAAGGCGGAGATGCCGGCCGCGCCGATCAGCGGGTTGAACTTGCCGCCGCTGAACAGGTTCAGCAGCTTGCCGAAGAGCACGCCGGCGGCGGTGTCGAGCACGAAGGCCAGCAGCCCCAGCGCCAGGATCGCCAGGGTGGCCGGACGCAGGAACGCCTCGCCGCCCATGGTCGAGCCGATCGCCAGGCCGAGGAAGAGGGTGACGATGTTGGCCAGTTCATTGGACGCGGCGTGGGTCAGCCGCTCGACCACCTTGGATTCGCGCATCAGGTTGCCCAGCATCAGGCAGCCGATCAGCGGAGTGGCGAAGGGCACCAGGACGCCCACCCCGATGGTGACCACGATCGGGAACAGGATGCGGGTGCGGCGGCTGATCGACCGCTGGCTGTACGGCATCTTGATCGCCCGCTCCGCCTTGGTGGTGAGCAGCCGCATCACCGGCGGCATGATGATCGGCACCAGCGCCATGTAGCTGTAGGCGGCGACCGTGATCGGGCCGAGCAGGTGCGGCGCGAGGATCCCCGAGACGTAGATGGAGGTCGGCCCGTCGATCGCCCCGATGATGCCGATGGAGGCCGCCTCCTCCCGGCTGAAGCCCAGCAGCAGCGCCAGGATCAGCGTCAGGAAGATGCCGAACTGCCCGGCCGCCCCGAGCAGCACCATCTTGGGGTTCTCCAGCAGCGGCCCGAAGTCGGTCAGCGCCCCGATCCCGATGAAGATCAGCAGCGGGAAGAGCTCGTTGCCGACGCCGACCTCGTAGAGGATGCTCAGCAGCCCGTCCTCCCCCACCAGCGGCGAGAGCGGCAGGTTGGTCAGGATCGCGCCCGCCCCGATCGGCAGCAGCAGCAACGGCTCGTACTCCCGCGACACCGCCAGCCAGATCAGCAGACAGCCGATCGCGATCATCACCAGCGACTGCCAGGTGACGTTGGTGAGGCCGGCGAGCAGCTGGCCCCAGCTCTCCTCGGTCACCGGGTCAGCCCTCGTAGGCGATCAGCGGGTCGCCGTGCCGCACCTGGTCGCCGGGGGCCACCGAGACCGAGGCGATCACGCCGTCGCGTTCGGCGCGGATGTCGTTCTTCATCTTCATCGCCTCGAGGACGAGCAGCAGCTGGCCGCGGGTGACCGCCGCCCCCGGAGCGACCTCGACCGACAGCACCACGCCGGGCATCGGGGCGGTGACGGCAGCCCGGCCGCCGCCGGACGCACCGGGGACACCAGGGACCGGCCCCGGTGGACCGATCTCGACGGACGTGAGCTGGGCGTCCTCGTGGGCGACCAGGGCGACGTCCACCACACGGTCGCCGAGGTGGACGACGAACCGGTCGCGGGCGGTCTCCTCGACATCGACGACATGCTCTACGTCGTTGATCCGGACGGTGTAGCGGCGCATCTCAGGCTCGTCTCCATGGCTGCAGCTGGAAGCCGCGGCTGACCCCGATCCAGCGGCTGGTGCTCGTGGGGAGATTGGGCAGGGCGGGCTGGGAGCCGCGGCGATGCGCGTGGGCGATCACCGCGACGGTGACGGCGGCCACCTCGTCCTCGGTGAGGCCGATCGGCGTGGCGGGGGCAGGCGCCGAGTCGTCCGCGGCAGGCGTGGGGCGCCGGCGGTCCAGCCGTCCCAGCAACTGCAGGATCAGCATCAGGACGATCAGCAGCAGGAAGACCGTCCCCATTCCCATGGCGGTCATCCAAAGTCCGAAGTCGAGGTTCTCCATGGCTGCACCTGCTACCACTGTCGCAGATTCGGCCGGATCATGACGGCGATTCGGGAGGATCGATGAGCACCGGGGTGCGATGGACGGCGGGACGCCCCGCAGGGCCGGCTACTCCCTCATCGCCAGCTCGGTGAACTCGCGGGCCCGGGCGACCAGGGCCTGCTCGACCGGCAGGCGCTCCATCGACGAGGCGCCGTAGAAGCCGTGGATGCCGGGTACCCGGTCGAAGATGTACTGCGCGTCGGCCGGTTCGGCGATCGGGCCGCCGTGGCACAGCACGATCACGTCGTCCCGCTCGCTGCGCGCTGCCTCGACCAGTTCGGAGAGCAGCTCCACCGAGCCGGCCAGGTTGGCGGCGGTCTGGGCGCCGATCGAGCCGCCGGTGGTGAGACCCATGTGGCAGACCACGATGTCGGCCCCGGCGCGGACCATGTCGCGGGTGCTGGTCGCGTCGAAGACATAGGGCGAGGTGAACAGGTCGAGGTCGTGCGCCCGGGCGATCATGTCGACCTCGAGGCCGTAGCCCATCCCGGTCTCCTCCAGATTGGCCCGGAATACGCCGTCGATCAGCCCGACCGTCGGGAAGTTCTGCACTCCCGAGAAGCCCAGGTCCTTCAGCTGACGCAGGAACGGGCCTGGCAGGTAGAACGGGTCGGTGCCGTTGACGCCGGCGAGCACGGGGGTGTGGCTGACCGCAGTCAGGACCTCCCTGGCCATGTCGACGACGATCTCGTTCGCGTTGCCGTAGGCCAGCAGGCCGGCCAGCGAACCGCGTCCGGCCATCCGGTAGCGGCCGGAGTTGTAGATCACCAGCAGGTCGACGCCGCCTGCCTCCTGGAACTTCGCCGACAGGCCGGTGCCGGCGCCGCCGCCGATGATGGGTCTGCCGGAGCTGATCTTCTCCCTCAGCGTGCTGAGCAACTGCTGGCGGGGGATGCCGGTCATCGTGCTGGTCCTCTCTGGAGTTGGTCGAAGCTCATTCGCCGGCCGCGGGGACGCGAGCCAGCAGCGCGTGGAATCGGTCGAGCACCGCCTGGCAGAAGGCGGCGCCGTTCACATCGTCGCTCACCTCGACCACGTCCACAGCCGATCCGGCCAACCCGTCGCGGATCGCGCCGAACAAGGCGTCGTCGGCCTGCGGGTCGTGGAACGGGCCGCCCGGGGTGGCGATCGCGGAGACCCCGCCGAGCGGCAGCACGACCACTGCCCGCTCGCCCGCCGGACGCACTCGCTGCGCCAGCCGGCTGCCGAGCTCGCGGCATTCGTCCGGGGTGGTCCGCATCAGCGTGACGTTCGGGTTGTGCACATAGAGGTTGCGGCCCCGGAACTTCTCCGGGACGGTGTCTATCGGCCCGAAGTTGACCATGTCCAGGGCGCCGACCGACACCACCTGGGGGACGCCGGCCGCCGCGGCGCCGGTGAGCCGGGAGGACCCGGCCGAGAACACCCCGCCGACCAGTTCGTCGCACAGTTCGGTGGTGGTGATGTCCAGCACCCCGCGGAAGGCGCCGCTGGCGATCAGGGCCTCCAGCGACCTGCCCCCGGCGCCGGTCATGTGGAAGGTCAGGGTGTCGAAGGCCTCGTCCTCCAGGGCGGTGCGCAACCGGGTCACCCCCTGGGTGGTGACGCCGAACATGCTCAGCCCGACCAGCGGCCGGGAATCCGACTGCGCCAGCGGTGGACGGCCGGCCATCCCGGCGATCGCCGCCGCGGCATTGGCCAGGATCGGGCCGGAGACCCGGTTCACCCCGGCGATGTCGACCACGCTGGGCGCCATCAGCAGGTCGGAGGCGCCGACGATCGCGGTGGTGTCCCCCGCCACGGCCGTCGAGACCAGCAGCTTGGGGAACCCGATCGGCAGTGCCTGGAAGGCGCGTGCGGCGATCGAGGTGCCACCGGTGCCGCCGAGCGCGATCGCGCCGTCGATCCGTCCCTCCTGGTGGAGGCGGCGGGTCACCGCCTCGGCGCCCCGGCCCATCGCGGTCACCGCGGCGCCCCGATCGTGGGCCTCCCACAGCGCGCGCCGATCGGCGCCGCCGGCGGCCGCCACCTCGTCGGCGGAGACCTCGGGGGTCACCTCGACGGGATCGGCCAGGCCGGTGTCGACGATCAGCGCCTGGTGGCCGAGCTCGATGATCCGGTCACGGACGAAGGCCGCCTCGTGTCCCTTCGTGTCCAGGGTGGCCATCACCAGGACGGTTGCCATCGTTCTTCCTCTCTCAGATCGCCAAGGGGGCAGCCGCGTGCGATTCCGGTATCGCCTGGCGAGCGGCGAGCCGGGCGGCGTCCGCCCGGAGGACGTCGCGGGTCACCCGTCCCATCACCGGGCCGGTGGCGCGCAGATCCAGCCGCGAGGCGTCGCCCACCGCGTCGATCCATTCGGCGGGGACGGCGCTCTCGCCGCCGATCGCCCCGGCGATGGCGCCGGCCATCACCGCGATCGAATCGGAATCCCGGCCGTAGTTGACCGCCCCCAGCACCGACTCCCGATAGTCGCCGCCGCAGGCGTACAGCAGGCCGAGGGCGATCGGGAGTTCCTCGATCGATTTGGTCCGGCTCGGGATCCGGGCGTCCATGGCGGGCGACCGGTAGTCCTCGCCGACGGTGTCGAAGGGACGCACCGCGTCCCGGAGCGCTGCCAACCCGCCGTCGCGCCAGCCGTCCAGCCGGTCGGCGGCGTCCAGCACCGCGGAGATGGCGCTGTGCGTCCCGTCCTTGGCGACCGCCAGCACGGCGTCCATCACCGCGCCCACCTCCGCGCCGCCGGCCGCGGCGGCGACCGCCGCGGCGAACACGCCGGCCGCCTCCCGTCCGTAGCTCGCCTGATGAGCGCCGGTGACGTCGATCGCCTCGGCGTAGGCCCCCAGCGGATCGCCCGCGTTCACCAGGCCGATCGGCGCGACGTACATGGTGGCTCCGCAGTTCACCACATTGCCGACCCCCGCCTCGCGAGGGTCGATGTGGCCGTAGTGCAGCCGGGTGACCAGCCACTTCTCCGCCAGGAACACCCGTTGCAGCGGCAGCGCCTCCGCCTCCAACTCCGGGATCCACCGCAGTCCGGTGATCATCCGCGGGACGAGGTGGGAGGCGACGTCGTGCGCGGTCAGGTGTCGCCGGAGTTCGTCGTAGACCTCGACCAGCAGTCCGGTCATCAGGGTGTCATCGGTGACGTGCCCGTCGCCCTTGTGGTACGGGGCGATGGGTCTGGCGGTACGCCACTCGGGGTGCCACGGCGGCACGATGCCTTCGATGGTGCCGCCGTAGCGTTCCTGAATCGCCGCGGGCGTGTTCCCTTCCGAGGCGCCCCCCAGGGCGTCCCCGACGGCGGCGCCAGCGAGGGCGCCGATCGCAATGTCATCGATGTGTGGTGCCACGGTGTCTATCCCTTGATGACCGGACTGCTCGTCCGAGCCCTACCGGATCTGATTCCAGCCGTCGGTCAGCTGGGTCTTCAGCTCTTCGATGTCGATCTCGTTCGCCAGATACGACTTGAAGGCGGGCTGACCGTACTGGTCTTTCCACTGGGTCAGGTTGGCCGCATTGGTGAACGGCGCCGGCACCAGGGTGGCGCCCGAGGCCGCGATCCCCTCCCAGCCCGGCTGACCGGTGGTCAGCGCGGCGAGCGCCTCCTGGCCCTGGGTGGACGCGGGCACCAGCAGGTCGCCGAGGGCGAGCTTGGCGGCGTTCTCCCCGGAGAGGAAGAAGTTGATGAACTCGGTCGCCCGGTCGACGTGCTGTGAATCGATCGACACCGACAGGGTCTGCGGGGTCGCCGCCTGCAGCGCGCCCTCCGATCCCGCCAGCGGAGGCAGGACGGTCCACTCGAAGCCGTCGGGAGCCGACTCGGCGATCTGCGCGGCCAGGAAGGTGCCGCCGATGTACATCCCGAACTCGCCGGCCAGGAAGCCCGGCAGGGTGTCGCCGCCGGAGAGGGTCAAGGTGGTGGGCTTGATCGACTTGTCGTCGTAGGCCATCGAGTGGACGGCCTTGGCGACCGCAACCTCGGGATCACCGATGTTCACGGTTGCCGAGCCGTCAGGAGCGACGTCCAAGAAGGTGCCGCCGAAGCCGAGGGCCAGGTTGGTGAACGGGGCGAAGGGTGCGGCCAGACCCCAGCCGAGCCCGTACTTGCCGTCCTTGGTCAGCGCCTTGGAGATCGTGGCCAGTTCCTCCCAGCTGAGCGAGTCGCCGGTGGGGATCTCGACCCCCGCGTCGGCGAAGGCCTTGGTGTTGGCGAACACCACGTAGGACTGCATCATGATCGGCGCGGCGAACACCGAGCCGTCGAAGGTCAACGCGTCCCACCACTCGGCCCGGACGCCGGTCTTGAGATCCTCCGAGAGGTACGGCCCGAGGTCGGCCAGGTAGCCCTGCTGGGCGAAGCCGGTCATGTCACCGGCCTCGTTGTGGATGACGTCCGGGGCGTTCTTGCCCTGGAACTGGGTGACCAGCTGGTCGTGGACGCCGTCCCAGGACGCCTGCGACAGCACGACGTGGGTGTTCGGGTTCGCCGCGTTCCAGGCGTTGACGATCTCCTCGACCGCTGCCACGGTGCCGGGCTGATAGGCCAGCGACTGGAACTGGAGCTCGACCTTCTCGTCGGGGTTCGTGCTGGGGGAGGCAGACTGCTGACCTCCGCCGCCTGCCTGGCAGGCGGTGAGCAGCAGCGCGGCGCCCGCCGCGAGGGCGAGAGCTTTCATGGTGCGTTGCATGGGTATTCCTTCCGGTTGGTTGTTGTCAGCCCTTGACGGCGCCTGAGAGCAGGCCCGAGGTCAAGCGGCGTTGGATGATGGCGAAGAAGGCGAGGGACGGGATGCAGGCGAGCAGGCTGGCTGCGGCCAACTGGCCGAGCTGGACCTGCCCTTCGGCGCCGACGAAGAGGGCCAGCCGCTGCGGCAGGGTCTGCAGCGCCTGATCCTTGATCAGCACGAGGGCGAAGAAGAACTCGTTCCAGGCGCCGATGAAGGCGACCAGGCTGGTGGCGACCAGCCCCGGGGCGAGCAGCGGCAGGATGATCACCCGCAGCACGGTGAGCCGGGGCGCCCCGTCGACCGCGGCAGCTTCCTCGAGTTCGACCGGGATGCCGGCGACATAGCCCTGCAGCATCCACAACGAGAACGGCAGCGACCAGCAGACGTAGACCAGCACCAGGCCCAGCAGGTTGTTGTTGAGCCCGATCGGCTGCAGGATCAGGAACAGCGGGATGATCAGCAGGATGAACGGGAACACCTGGCTGAGCAGGATCCAGACCGTGACGTACTTGCGCAGCCGGGTCTTGAACCGGGCCAGCATGTAGGCGGCCGGGGTCGCGACGATCACCACGATGATCGTGGTGGCGACGGCGACGATCAGGCTGTTCATGGCCGCCACCCCGAGGTTCGCCCGCTCGAAGGCCTGGACGAAGTTGTCGATGTTCCAGTTGCGCGGGATCAGGCTCGGGGTGGTGGACTGCAGTTCCTGCGGGGTCTTGAACGCTGCGCTGGCGAGGTAGAGCAGCGGGAAGCCGAGGAAGAAGACGAAGAGCAGCAGGGCGACGTACTGTCCGGCGCGACCGAAGGTGCGGAGCATCATGATTCGAGCCTCGCCTTCGCCTGGGACCGCAGGTAGAAGAACAGGAAGACCGCGATGACCACCACGATGACGTTGCCCATCGCGCTGGCCAGGCCGAAGTCGCCGTAGCGGAAGGCGGTGTTGTAGGCGAACAGCATCGGCAACTCGGTGCCGTTGGCCCCGTTGGTCAGCACGTAGACCAGGGCGAAGGAGTTGAACGCGTGGATGAAATCCAGCGTGGTGATCGCCACGATCACCGGACGCAGCCCCGGCAGGGTGACGTGCAGGAAGCGCTGCCAGACGTTCGCACCATCGACCTCGGCCGCCTCGTACTGGTCGGCGTTGATGCCCTGCAGCCCGGCGAGCAGGGTGATGGTGGTCTGTGGCATGCCGGCCCAGATGCCGACCACGATCGCCGCGGGGAGCGCCCAGGCGACCTCGCCGAGCCAGTTGATGTCGTCCGGCAGGCCGAGCATGCCCAGCCCGTAGTTCACCGCGCCGTAGTCGGGGTGGTACATGAAGCGCCACATGATCGCGGTGATCACCGGCGGCATCGCCCACGGGATCAGCGCGATGGTGCGGGCGACTCCCTGGCCCCAGAGGTTCTGGTTCAGCAACAGCGCCAGGCTCAGCGAGAGCAGGAACTGCATGATGGTGACCGTGAACGCCCAGATGAAGCCCAGCCGGAACGACTCCCAGAACATCTCGTAGCCGAGCAGGTACCTGTAGTTCTCCAGGCCGTTGAACTCGGTGACGCTGTTCCGGCCCCAGTCGGCGTCGGTGAAGCCGAGGGCGATGCCCCAGATCAGGGGCAACACGCTGAACAGCACGATCGGCACCATCGCCGGCAGAAACAGCAGCCATGCTCGTTGGTCCCCGCCGGCACGCCGTCCGCCGGATCGCCCTGCCCTGCCCCGGAGCGATCGCCGCTCCGGCTCAACCGTCATGGTCATGCTGTCTCCGCTCCGTCGCGTCGTACCGGCACTCCTCGATGTGGGAACGTTTACAATCCAGAGCGGGGGGCTTTCCCGGACTGTAAACGTTTCCAGGACCCTAGCCGATGGCGCGGACCTCGCGCAAGGGGTTTGCGGACTATTCCCCGACGACTTCGCGATACGCCGACGAGAAGGCGATCACGAAGACCGCTTCCGAGTCCCCGGCATTTCGGGCGTTGTGCATCGTGCCGGTCGGAATGCTGATGGTGTCGCCGGCGGTCATCGTGATCACCTCGTCACCGAGGCTGTGCTCGATGACGCCGGAGAGGACGTGCAGCACCTCGTCGCAGTTCGGGTGATAGTGCCGCGGATTCTCGCGTCCCGGCAGGATGTGGCACCGCCCCACCGTCATCGTGGCGGAGTTGCCGCGCTCCCCCGAGACCATCCACTCCAGGTGACCCCAGTCCATCGGCTGCACCTCCGCCTCGGCGGCGGTGCAGACCTGCTCTTCAGCCTTGCCCATGTCGTGACTCCTTGGTTCCGCTCGACTCCTTGGTTCCGCTCGCCTGCGCCACGATGCGTTGCACCGTGCGAATGTCACTGCGGGCCCCCTCGACCGCGTCGTAGCCGCCAGGCGGCGCCGCTCCCTTGCAGGGGTTGACGCAGATGGCCTCGCTCGCCTCGTCGGCCAGCACGGCCCGCAGGATCTCCGCCACCGGCCAGCTGGTGTCCGCCAACGTCGATCTGGTCATCGCGCCGGCGGCGTCCAGCCGGCCGCCCTTGACGTGCACATAGCGCAGGTAAGGCTGGACGGCCCGATAGGCAGCCAGGCTGGGCAGCTCACCGCTGGTGCGCCACATGTTCTGGACGTCCCAGATCAGGCCGGCCTCACCGGCGTCCGACAACCGCGGCAGCAGCGCCTGGACGTCCGCGGGCGCCCGCAACAGGCTCGCGCCCACCTCGTTCTCGATCACGGTGACGAATCCGGCCGCCTGGATCTTGGCGATCGCGGAGCGGTAGGCGTCGACCAGCCAGGGGGCGGACGCGGCCAGGTGCTCGGCGAGACCCTCGCCCGGCTGCCGGGCGGCCGAGGACGCGGCGAGCAGCCGGATGCAGCGCGGCTGCAGCCGACGGGCGACCTCGATCGCGCGATCGACCTGCTCGACCTGCTGGGCGAACGCCTCCTCGCCCTCGGCGACGTCGGGGTGGAAGAGGACGGTCGACAGGCAGTAGAGCGACATCCCCGCCGCCTCGATCATCGCCGCCGCCTGCTCGAGTTCGGCGTCGTCCAGGTCGACGACCTCCTTGCCGAGCACCTTGTCCTTGAGGTCGAGCACGTCGATGCCGAGGGCTCGTTGCTCGCGGATCGATTCGGCGAGATCGCCGAAGATCGAACTCGTCGCGGTGATCAGCGTCATGACGCCACCGCCACCAGGGTCGCGTCCGAGGCCTGGGCCGCTTCGCACACCGCGAGCACCTGCCGGGCGAACTCCAGCGACCCGTACTCGGGCTGCTGCCGGGTCTGGATCGCGCGGGCGAAGGCGAGCAGGCTCGGCAGGATGCCTTGGGTGACCACGTTCTTGCCCTGCATCGTGGCCATGGTGTCCTGCGCCTCCCAGACCACGGCGCCGGAATCCAGGCCGCCGGCGGCGAAGTTGTCGTCCTCGTCGTAGCGGGCGGGAATGTCGCGCTGATAGACCACCCGCCGCCCGTTCTCGATGGCGACGGTGGCGCCGTCAGTGACGAACAGGTAGCGCTCGGAGGGCTGGTAGACCGGCGCGCCGTTGATCAGGTGGAGTACGCCGACCACGCCATTGGCGTGATGCAGCACCAGCGCGGAGCCCTTCTCGGCCGCGCGGTGGGTGGCGACCGCCGCCACCGGGCCGCAGACCGACAGCATGGCGGCCAGCACGTGGCAGCCGTCGGAGAGCCAGGTGCCGACCGGGTACGGCGGGCCCTCCGGATGCAGCGGAACGTCGTTGGGATAGCTGGCGCTGGCCGAGAGCACGCGATCGCCGAGCAGTTCCCGCGCCTTGACGATGGCGGGCATCAGCGCCTTCTTGTAGCCCACTCCGCACACCCGGTCGCCTCTGGCGGCGAGCATGGTGTCGAGTTGCTCGACCGAGATCGCGGGCGGCTTCTCGGTCCAGACATCCAGGCCGGCGCCGAAGGCCTCGATCGCCAGTGGAGCGTGGGCGCGCGCCCCGGCGACCAGCAGGACGGCGTCCAGATCGGCCTCGGCGAACATCCGGGCGGCCGATTCGTAGGGCGTGGCGCCGGTGAGGGACGCCACCCGCTGCGCCCGTTCGGCCACGGTGTCGGCCACTGCTGCCAGGTCGAACGGCAGGAAGGCGACGGAGGAGACGATATTGCGCATCGCGTGCGAGCCGGCTCCCACGAGCCCCACCCTTCGGCGTGCTGGATCGGATTCGGCCACAGTCATGGGGGATGTCCTCACAGGAGTGTAAACGTTCTCAGTGTTGAGACTACACCCGGCGTGCAGCGAGGGCCAGCGTGCGGCGGGCGCCGGCCAGCATGGCGGCATCGAGGAAGGTGCCGTCCTCCAGCACCACGGTGCCCACTCCCTCGGTCGCCGCCGAGCCGACGCGGGCGATGATCTGCTCCGCCCGCCCGATCTCCTCGGCGGTGGGCGCGAACGCCGCCTCGATCACCGGCAACTGCCGGGGGTGGATCGCGGTGCGGCCGAGGAATCCGAGCGTCCGGCCAGCGGCGCAGCTTGCGGCGAGCCCGGCCTCGTCCGCCACATCGGCGTAGACGCTCATCAGCGGCGCTGGCAGCCCGGCCGCAGCTGCCGCGACGACGATCCGGGAGCGGATCCAGAGCAGACCCGGCTCGCCGGCAAGACCGGCCGGCAACCCGAGCTGAGAGCGGAGATCCGCCTCGCCCAGGGCGAGCGTCGCCGCGCCGGCCGAGGCGATCTCGAAAGCCCGCTCGACGCCGAGGCCGGATTCGATCAGGGCGTGCACCGCCCGTCCCGGAACCGCGTCGGCCACGGCGCGCAGCTCGTCGGCGGACTCCACCTTGGGCAGCCGCACCGAGATGGGGCCGGGCAGCGCCGCCACCGCCGCGAGGTCCTCGCGATGCCAGGCCGAGCTTCGAGCATTCACCCTCACCTGCACCGCGGGCCGGGCCGGCCGGGCCAGCGCTTCGGCCAGCCCGTTGCGCGCAGCCTCCTTGTGCGTGGGGGCGACCGCGTCCTCCAAGTCGACGATCACAAGGTCCGCGCCCGAGGCCAGCGCCTTGGCGATCCGATCGGGACGGTCGGCGGGCACGTACAGGGCGGTGAGGATCACTGGGGCCGTCATCGGATCGCCCCGTTCTCCCGCATCCTGGCGATCTCCTCGGCGGGGTAGCCCAGCTCGGCGAGCACGTGGTCGGTGTCGGCGGCGGGAGCACGTCCGGTGAAGGCGATCACCGGCTCGTCGGCCGACAGCCGGAACAGCGGACCCTGCATCAGCATCTCGCCGAGATCCGGGTCGTCGATCCGGTGGATGGTTCCCAGCGCCTGGAACTGCGGGTCGGCGACGATATCGCCGGCGTCGTAGATCGGCGCGATCGCCGCCTGCGCCTGCTCGAAGGCCTCGATCACCTCCTGACGCGGCCGCTGCGCGATCCAGCCGCCGACCGCTTCGTCCAGCAGGTCGGCATGCTCGGCGCGGCCGGAGCCGGTGGCGAACCAGGGTTCGTCGATCAGGTCGGGGCGACCCACCAGGGTCATCACCCGTTCCGCGATCGACTGTGCGCTGGTGGAGACGGCCACCCACCGTCCGTCTGCGGTGCGGTAGGTGTTCCGCGGAGCATTGTTCGCGGAGCGGTTGCCGGTGCGCGGCTGGACCGTGCCGAGCTGATCCCAGCGGGTGATCTGCGGGCCCAGCATCGCCAGGATCGGCTCGATGATCGCCACGTCCACCTCCTGGCCGCGTCCGGTGCGTTCCCGGGTGTGCAGCGCCACCATCACCGCGTAGGCGGTGGCGAGCGAGGCGATCCCGTCGGCGAGCCCGAACGGCGGCAGGGTGGGCGGGCCGTCCGGTTCGCCGGTCATCGCCGCGAATCCGCTCATCGCCTCGGCCAGGGTGCCGAAGCCCGGCCGGGAGCGATACGGGCCCTGCTGCCCGAAACCGGTCACCCGGGCCAGCACGAGCCGGGGGTTGCGTTCGGCGAGCGCCTGGTAGCCAAGCCCCCACCGCTCCAGGGTGCCCGGCCGGAAGTTCTCGATCACGACGTCCGCGGTCCCGGCGAGCCGGAGAAAGGCCTCCCGGCCGTCCTCGGTGTGCAGGTCGAGGGCGATGGTGCGCTTGTTGCGTCCCAGGGTCTTCCACCACAGGTTCTGTCCGTTCCGGGACGGCCCATGCCCTCGGGACGGATCCGGCCGGGTCGGATGCTCGACCTTGATCACACTCGCCCCCATGTCACCCAGGTGCATGGCGGCCATCGGGCCGGCGAACAGGGTCGAGGCATCGATGACGGTGAGTCCCTGCAGAGCGCTCATCGCTCCTCCTCCCAGCAGACGCGGAATCCGATCGACGGCGAGGCGTCCATGCCCAGCCCGGGCAGCAGGTACTTGGCTGCGAACTCGGGTGGACGGGGTCCGCCGTCGAAGTACCAGTCCGATCCTTCGCTGCGGTGCGCGGCGCCGCCCTTGAGCATGACGAACCGGGTGCGGCCGTCGCTGTGCTCGGATTCGGTCCAGTTCCACACCAAGGGCTCGCGGCGAACAAAGCCCGGCTCGGCGGCGGCCAGCTGCCATTCGTCCTCGGTGGGCAGCCGGCCGCCCACCCAGGCGGCGTACTCGCGAGCGCGGGCCAGCGTGATGCCGGTCGCGGGCCGCTGATCGGAAGCCTCCGCCGGGACGGGTTCACCCAGGGCGGTCAGGAACCGGGCGTACTGCGCCTCGGTGACCTCGCCGGCCGCGACCCGCACCGGGCGCTCCAGCCGGACCACCCGCTCCAGGGTGCGCAGGTCGTGCAACCTGGGCGGCAGCGGCTTCCACTCGTCCACGTACGGCGCGCCGTCGTACATGCCGGTCTCCCGTTGCCGGAAGCGGACGGTGAGGACGTGCTCGCCGGGCGCCACCCGGAGGGCGTCGGCAGGGATCCCCGCCTGCGCGGGGATGACAGAAGGGGCCGCGGGTCGGTGGCGCCGGTGCGCCCGGCGGTGGTGGAAGGCCGCGTCGCGGACGTGGCAGCGGCCGTCCAGCTCGGCCAGCAGATCGTCCAGGCAGTCCGGCGCCGCGGCGCCGGGCGCCACGCGGAGCAGCGCGGCGACCCCCTGCGCGGGAACCGTCACCGCAACGGGCAGCTCGGCGAGTGCGGCTCCCGGTTCGTGCAGTGCCACCCAGCGTCCGTCCGCCATGGGGCGATGCACCGCATCGGCCTGGCCGCCATTGGCCAGCAGGGTCAGCGTGACCCCGTCCAGGGTGAACTCCGAGCCATAGAGCTTCCCCGGACCGCAGACGGCCAGCGGCGTCCACTCCCCCGCCACCAGCCAGCGCCGCAGCCGGCGCTGCACCGGCAGCATTCGGCGCAGGGTGGCGGCGTCCCGGCTGTTCCAGCCCACCCAGGCGCCGAAGACGACCTCCCAGACCATCACCCCGACGCCGTTCAGCCAGGCCGATCGCAGCTCCTCGCCGTGGTCGCGGTGCCAGCGGCGGATGTGATGCTGCAGGTGCCGGCGCTCGAACCAGTGCGCCCGCAGCACCCCCGGCGGGTCGGAGTCGGCGAACCACTGCGCCCAGGAGAGGGTGTGGTCGGCGATCCGGTCGGTGGCGAGCTTGGACTCCCCCTCCAGTCCGATCCCCGGACGAGCGGCGTCCAGGGCGGCGACGAAGTCGGGGTCGGCCTCTCGGAGGGTGTCGAGGAACACCCCGTCCGCGCCGAGACGGCGGATCACCGCCGCGAGTTCGGCGGCGTCCGGCCCGCCTCGGCGGGTCCCGGTGTCCCAGGGGTTGTAGTCGACGAAGACGTGGACGCCGGCGGCCCGCAGCTCCGCGGCGGCCTCGGCGAGCCCGGGGACCTCGTAGAAGTCCCACTGGTTGCGGTGGTCGATGCCGATCACCGGGTAGGCGTGCCACAGCACGATGCCGTCCAGCCCGCCGAAGCGCTCGCGGGCGTCGGCCAGGAACCGTTCCGGGGTGAACCGCTGGGCGTCGAAGTCGAAGAACAGCTCGTCCCACAGCCAGACCTGCGCGATGGTGAAGCAGCTGCTCGCCCAGGCCGCGTCCGGATCGTCATAGCGGGCAGGGCGGCCGTGCCGGGCGAGGGCCCCCTGCCGCCAGACGGCGAGTTGCTCCCGCCAGCGCGGCAGCAGGGCGGGGTCGGCGGGGGCGGCGAAGATCTTCGCCTCCTCCAGGGCGGGGCCGGCCTCGCCGGTGAGGTCGGCGTCGAGCGGGACCGCGGCAGGCAGATCGATCGCCCGCGGCGCCAGCGGATCGAAACCGCCGGTCATGCCGGCGTCCTGCGGGGAAGGGCGTGGGTGCGGTCCACCAACTCCTCGATGGAGCGCTCGGCCCCGCCGGGCAGGGAGGTGGCGATGCTGCCGCGCAGCGGGCCCTTCCAGGCCGGGGCGATCGCTCCCGATCCGCCGAGGGCGCCCAGCACCGAGCCGACGGTGGCGCCTGCCGAGTCGGTGTCCCAGCCGCCCGCGACGGCGAGCGCGATGCCGTGGCCGAACCGTTCGGCCGGCGCCAGCCGGGCGCCGGATTGGAGGGCGCAGGCGATCAGCGCGGCATTGTTCAGGGTGTGCACCCAGTGCAGCTGGCCGAACCGTTCGTGCAGGGCGTCCAGCGCCGCCGC
>CAZLWS010000006.1:15243-21486 GCA_964563205.1 uncultured Propionibacteriaceae bacterium
CGGATCAGGGCGCCGATCCACTCCCGGAAGGGATTGTGGTGGGTGGCCGTCTCGGGCGCCGGGCGGGCGTCCAGCAGGTTGCGGTAGGCGGCCCGTTCGGCGGTGAACACCCGGCCGGCCGGGAGGTTCGCCAGCCAGGCAAGGGCGACGTCGTCGGTGGTCAGCTCGGCGCCGTGCTGTTCGAGCAGCTCGAGGGCGAGCAGGGCGAAGTTGAGGTCGTCGTCCTCCGGCATGCCGTCGATGTTCTCTACTAGCGAGGTCGGCGCCGACCGCCGGTTCCACGGCCACCGGCGGGCGATCTCGGCCGGCAGCCCGCGGGCGGTGAAGTAGCCGGAGATCGGCCAGTTCCCGGTGGCGCGGGCGATCTGCTCGATGCCCGGACGCGGGATCTTCTCCACCGGCTTGCCGAGCAGGCAGCCCGCCGCCCGTCCGTACCAGGCGCCACGCACCCGGTCGCGATCGGCAGCCGCCGGCTGGGTCAGCCGCGGGGCCGCAGGCAGCAGGGCCTCGATGGCCGTCCAGTCGTCGGGTTCGGCGACGGAGTCCGGCTGCAGGGTGGCGAGTTCGTCCAGCAACTCCCGCGCCACAGCTCGGAGGCGGGGCGGGGCGGGCTCGGCGCTGGCCCCGGAGGGTGGCAGCACCGGATCGCCGCCGTGCTGGACCCAGCGACGTTCGACGGCGGCGAGCGCATCCGGGGCGGCTCCCTGCTCGCGGAGGGCGGCGAGTTCCGCGGCGACCAGGTCCTCCGGCTGCGCCCAGGTGAGCCTCATGACGCAGCCGTCTCGCGAACGGGATCCGACTGCCGCAGCCGGGAGGACCCGCGGATCCGCAGCGAGGGGGCGACGGTCACGGTGTGCGCCGGCCGGTCCGGATCGGCCAGCCGTGCCACCAGCAGTTCGGCGGCCACCCGGCCGCGTTCGGCGGCGCCGAGGCCGACGCTGGTGAGCCCGGGCCGGGTGACCCGGGCCAGCTCGGTGTCGTCCATCCCGGTGATGGCCACCTCGTCGGGGACGCCGATGCCGAGGTCGTCGGCGGCGTGCAGGGCGCCGATGCCGATCAGGTCATTGGCGGCGACGACGGCGTCGACCCCGCCCGCCCGCAAGAGTTCGGCGGCGGTCTCGTAGCCGGCCGTGATGGTGAAGTCGGCGGCGGCGGCCTCGATGCTGGTGATCGCGGGACGGTCGGCGACCGCCTGCCTGAAGCCGGCCTGCCGGATCTGTCCCGGCGTGGTGTCGGAGGGGCCGTTGATGAAGGCGAGCCGGTGCCTGCCCGAGGCGGCGAGGTGCTCGACCACGAGCTCCATGCCGCGTTGGGAGTCGGCCATCACGGTGTCGATCTCGGCGCCGCTCGGCAGCCGTCCGATGACCACGACGGGCACCGGAGCGGCTTCGATCGCCGCAACCAACTCGTCGGTGACCCGCAGGGGTGAGATCACCATCCCGTCGACGTAGCCGCGGCCCAGGCTTCGGACGAGTTCGATCGTCTGGCCGGCGTCTCCGGTCTTGGAGATCACCAGCCGGTAGCCGGAGGCTGCGACGACCTTCTCGATGGCGCCCATCATCTCCACATACACCGGGTTGCCGATGTCGGCCACCGCGTAGGCGAGTTGCTGGGTGCGGCCGAGCTTGAGCGACCGCGCGGCAGTGTTGGCGGCGTAGCCGAGCTCGGCAGCGGCAGCACGCACTCTCTCAACGGTCTCGGCGCTGGCGACCTGCCCGTTGAGAGCGCGGGACGCCGATGCGACCGACACCCCGGCACGCCGGGCGACCTCGATGATGGTGACTCGAGCCACGACGCTCACTTCCTCGGCTGGATCGCTGATCGACCCACTGGTGTAAACGTTCCCGGTCGAACCTCGGTTCGTCAAGTCGAGTCGGCTCATTGGGCGGCTCGGCTTGACCTTGTCACTGTGACAGGGTTTCTACTTGTCACCATGACTCAGCAGGAACCGAGCCCGAAGCGTCTCACCCGGGCCCTCACGGCGGAATCGGAATCGACCCGGCTGCAGGCCGCGCTCTATGCCGGAACCCATCCCGGCATCGTGGACGCCGGGCTGCTGCTCGAGCGCTGCGCCGTCGAGACCGACTTCTTCGTCCGCGACACGCTCAGCTGGGCGCTGACCTGCTACGACCGGGAGACCACCTACGACCGGGTGCTGCTCGAACTGCATTCCCCGGTCGCGCAGGCCCGCAGCCAAGCCCTGCACACCCTGTCGAAGCTCGGCGACAAGCGGGCCTGGCCGTCGGTGATCGGCTTCCTGCAGGACGCCGACGACCAGATCGCCCGCACCGCCTGGCGGGCGGCCGCCGCCCTGGTCTCCGAAGGCCAGGAGGCCGGGCTCGCCGAGACCCTTTCCACCCAGTTCGGACGCGGCGACCACGACCTCCAGCGCAGCCTGACCCGCGCCCTGGCCGCCCTCGGCCCTGCCGCCGAGCCCGTGATCGAGCGGGCCAAGACCCACGCCGAGGTCCGCGTCCGGGCGCACGCGATCGCCACCGAGCGGCTGCTGAACGATCCGGACGAGCAGTTCGGCGCCGCCATCGCCGAGGCCAACCGGATCCTCGCCGTCCAGGGAGCGCCCACCCTCGGGAACCTGGATGCTGATCGGTGAGCTCGCCGAGCACTGCGGGATCAGCGCCCGGATGCTGCGCCACTACGACCGGATCGGCCTGGTCTCGCCGACCGAGCGCACCGCGGGCGGCTACCGGGAGTACTCGCCCGCGGACGTCCGCCGGCTCTTCCACGTGGAGGGGCTGCGCTCGCTCGGCCTGAGCCTGCACGAGATCACCGAGGTGCTCGCCGACCTGTCCTTCGACCCCGCCGCGATGGTCGGAGAGCTCGTCGCGCGCACCCGGGAACGACTGCGGCAGGACGAGGAACTCCTCGGCCGGCTCGAGCTCGTGCAGGCCAGCGACGCCGCCGCGTGGTCGGACGTGCTGCGCACCATCGGGCTGATCCGCGGCCTCGACGCCGGCGACGCGTCGGCGCGGCTGCGGCTCGTCTTGTCGAACGCCGGCGGAGCTCCCGCGGACGCCGCCGCCCTCGCCGAGGCGGCGCTGAACGAGGCAGAGCCGGCCGTCGCGGGCGCGCTCTACTGGGCGCTGGCCCAGACCGGCGACCGGGCGCTTCCCCTTCTGGCGGACGCGCTGGATTCGCCCGACGCCGAGCGGCGCCAACGCGCGGTCGCGGCGCTGGTGAAGCTCGGAACTCCGCGCGCCATCGAGGCGATGGCCGGCGCCTTCCGTCATCCCGACCCGCTCGTCGCCGCCCGGGCCGTCCTGGCCCGCGGCCGGCTGGGCAAGGCGGATGCGATCCCGGGGCTGGTCGCGCTGGTGGTGGCGGGAGCCGACGACGTCGAAGCGGCGGACGTGCTCGGCCTGCTCGCCCGCGACCACGCCCAGGCCGACCGCATCGCTCGGGCCATCGCCGGTGAGCTGCCCGCCGCGGGCGTCGACGCGCGGCGTCGGCTGGCTGCGGCGCTGGCGGAGGTGCGGGGCCCAGCCGCGGACGGGCTGCTGGCCAGCCTCGCCGCGGACGGCGATCACGGCGTCGCGCTGACGGCGTCTTTCGTCCTGCAAGGACGAGGAGCCGCGACCGCGAAAGGCTAAGACGCTGATCATTGGCGAGGGCGCTCTCTGGTTTGTCATTCCGGCGTAGGCCGGAATCTCGGGTGGGCAGATCCCGGCCTCCGCCGGGATGACGGTCCAGTGGACTTGATCAGCGTCTAGGCAGGGTTGCGTAGCCCGGGAACCAGCCGGCGCTTCGATCCGACTCCCTGAACGCCGGGGAGTCCAGCCGGCATGGCCGATCGGGGGACGATGAGCAGCGAGCTGACGCAGTGGGCGATCACGCTGACCTTCGCGGCGCTCGGCGCGCTCAGTCTGGTCTGGCTGGTGAGCGACCGGCGGCGTCCGCTGCTGATCGTGAGCAACCTGCTGCATCTGGCTATGGCGGTCACCATGGTGGCGATGGCGTGGGCCCCGCCTGGCAGCGGGTGGACGGTCGTCCTGCTGGCGGTCTTCGGCCTGGGAACGGTCTGGTTCGGGGTGCTGGCCGGGCTGCGCGCCACCCGACGGGTGAAGCGGCGGGCCGTGGGCGAGCACGGCGTGTGGCAGCTGATCGGGCACGCGGTGATGATGCTGGCGATGGTGTGGATGCTGGCCGTCATGGCCGGCGACCACCACCACGATGGGCTTTCGACCGGACCAGCGCTGTCCGGAGTCGCGGCGACGGCCGCGCTGCTGGTGACCGGGGTGCTGCTGGCAGTGGCGTTCGCCGACTGCGTGGCGACCTCCCGGGGCCTGCGCCGTCACGCGGGCGACCTGGCCGGTGGCGCCGTGATGAGCCTGGGCATGGCCGCGGCCTGCTGGACGATGCTCGCCTGAGCCGGGGCTGCCACCGTTCCCGGTGGCGACGGATGACCGACTAAGGACGAAGGAAAGGATGTCATGGCGATGAGGACACGCCGACGGCTGATCCTGGCCGCCGCTTCGGCGCTGGCCGGGGCCGTGCTGGCAGTGGGGCTGCCGAGCGCCGCCTGGGCCCACGTCGGGCTGAGCGGCTCCAGCACCGCCGCGGGTTCGTCGACCCTGCTGACCTTCGCCTTCTCGCACGGCTGCGGCGACTCACCCACCACCCGGCTGGCCATCCAGATCCCGGAAGGCATTGACGTCGTCGTCCCCACCGTCAACCCGGGCTGGACCGTCGAGAAGCTGATGGCGACTCTCGACGCGCCGGTGACCGACGCCCACGGCAACCAACAGACCGAGCGGGTGGCGCAGGTCGTCTACACCGCCAAGGAGCCGGTCCCGAATGGCGTGCGCGATGCCTTCGTGCTGTCGCTGACCCTGCCCGCGGCTGCCGCCGGCCAGACCCTCGCCTTCCCGACCGTGCAGACCTGCCAGGCGGGTGAGAACGCCTGGATCGAACTGCCAGCGCAGGGGCAGGACGCTCATGATCTGGACTACCCGGCCCCTGCCGTCGTGGTTACCGCCGCCGACCCCGCACAGCCCGAGGTCGGCGCGTCGCCGCTGGTGATCGCGTCCCTGGCGGTGGGCGTCCTTGGTCTGCTCACCGGACTGACCGCGCTGCTGCGAAGCCGCCGCCAGCCGTGACCGCTGCGGCCCCGCTCGCCGGCGTCGACCGCCACCCCTTCCGTCGAGCGCCACGCTTCCCACCTAGAACCGGGCCCCAGGGCCAGGCGGTCGATATGACGGCAAGCGCTCGACACGAGCAGCGGCGCTCAGCACGAACCGAGGGCGACAGAGCCGGTCCAGCTTTCGCCGGGTGGTGGCCGAGCGGAGGGGGTTCCGTGCGCCTTCTGCTGCGGCTGGCGGTGACCCTGCTCGGCGGAGTGCTGCTGCTCGCCCCGGCGGCGGCTCCCGCGTTTGCGCACGCCCAACTGGTGAGCGCCAGCCCGTCCGATCTGGCGGTGCTGGATCAGGCGCCCGCTCAGGCGGAACTGGAGTTCAGCGAGACTGTCGGGCTGATCAACGGCGGGGTCCGCCTCATCCCGGCCGGCGGGGCCCCGGTCACCCTCGACGCGGTCGCCCGGGGCGCTCTGGTGATCGCCCCGTTGCCACCGCTGGCGGACGGTCTCTACGTGCTGGACTACCGGGTGGTCTCCGCGGACGGCCACCCGGTCAGCGGGGGGTTGAGCTTCCGGATCGGGACGGGGCCGCCCCCGGTTCCCGCGCCGCAGGGCGGCACACCTGCCGCGACGGAGGGTCTGGTCGTGCTGCTCACCGGGCTGCAGCTTGCCGGGCTGCTGGCCTTCGCCGGGCTGCTGGCCTTCCACGCCGTCGTGCTCCGACCCGCACGGCCAGCACCCCAGCGGGTCTCCCGCTCGTGCATCGGCGCGGGCGTCGCTGCCTCGCTCCTGCTGGCGCCGGCCGCCGCCCTGCGGGCTGCAGGCGCGCCGCTGTGGCAGATCGTGCGGCCGGAGGCGTGGTTGGGCGCGCTCACCTGGCCGCCCGTGGCAGCGGCCGCCATCTCCCTCACCGCCGGCGCCGCCGCCGTGTGGCTGTCACGCCGCCGCGCGATCGGGTGGGCCGCCCTCGCCGCGACGCTCACCCTCACCGGGCCGCTCCTGGTCGGCCACACCCAGACCATGCAGCCGACCTGGCTGATGCTGGCCGCGGACGCTGGCCATCTACTAGCCGCAGCCGCCTGGTTCGGCGGGCTCTTGGGCCTGCTGCTGGAACTCTCCCGCGCCCGCCGACCGCGACCCTCCACCCCCTCCCC
>CAZLWS010000006.1:21586-24493 GCA_964563205.1 uncultured Propionibacteriaceae bacterium
CCCCGCGAAGGCGGGCATCTCCGCCCTGGCGCACACCGTCTCCCGCTTCTCCGGCTTCGCTCTGGCCGCCGTCGGCCTGCTGGCCGTCAGCGGGCTGACAATGGGCGTCCTCACCGTGGGCAGCCTCGACGCGCTGCCCAGCACCGCCTACGGCCGCACCCTGCTGCTGAAGCTCGGCATCGTCGTCCCCGTGGTGGCGATCGCCGCCTGGAACCGGTTCGTGCTGCTGCCCGCGATCACCGGCCGGACAGATCTGCTCAGATCTGTCCGCATCGCGCCGGATCCCGGCCAGCTGGAGGTGAATCGAGGCAGATCTGTCGCAGCCGACGGTGCCCGCTGGGATGCGCTGGTGCGCACCCTGCGCAACGAGGCCGCCCTGCTGGTCGCGGTGCTGGCCGTGACCGGTCTGCTGACCAACACCGCCCCCGGCCAGCCCGCCGGGACATCGCCGACCGCCCCGACCCGTTTCGAGGCCAGCTCACAGGGCCTGGACGTCGCAGGCACTCTCGCCCCCGCCGCCGTCGGCGAGAACCAGCTCAGCTTCACCCTGACCTACCGGGGCACTCCCCTGACGACCGACCAGCTCGAGGTGACCGCCCGCCTGGCCGCGGAGCAACTCGGCCCTCTCACCGCCGTCCCCTCCTTCGACCCAGCCACCGGGCGCTACTCCGCGACGCTCACGCTGCCGGCCACCGGCCAGTGGCGGCTGCGGTTCTCCGCCCGCGTCGACACCTTCACCAAACCCGTCGCCCTTGCCACCGTCCTCGTCGACTGACTCCCAGCACAGCCATCTGGCGTCGCACCTGTTCGCCTTCTCGTGAAAGAAGGCGAACAACTGGTACGAGCGATGCGCCGCCAAGACGAGTCTCGACCTCTCGAGCAGGGCGGACGGTGATCCGATCTCGATCAGGCGCGTCCGGCAACGGTCAGGGATCGAGGCGAATAGCGTCGCCACCCGAAGAACAGCAGCCCGAGAGCCGCCGTTCCCTAGACATCGCCGCAGCTGACGTCGCAGTTGTTCGCCATCTCCTGAAAGAGGGCGAACAACCGTTACGCAGGATGACCGTTGGCGGGCCGTCCGGCACGGGCGGGGTCGAAGCGGCGCAGCCGCATCGAGTTCGTCACCACGAAGATGCTCGACAGGGACATCGCGAAGCCAGCGATCAGCGGGTTGAGATGGCCGGACGCGGCCAGCGGGATGGCGGCCACGTTGTAGCCGAAGGCCCAGATCAGGTTGCCGCGGATGGTGCCCAGGGTGCGGCGGGCGAGCACGATCGCGTCCGGGATGGCGGCCAGGTTGCGGCGGACGAGGATGATGTCGGCCGACTTCAGCGCGACGTCGGTGCCGCTCACCACGGCCATGCCGAGGTTGGCGGTGGCCAGCGCGGCGGCGTCGTTGATGCCGTCGCCGACCATGGCCACTCGCTTGCCGTCGGCCTGCAGCCGCTCGATCACCTGGGCCTTCTCGGTGGGCAGCACCTGGGCGATCACCTCGTCCACGCCCACCGCTTTGGCGACCTCCTGGGCGGCGGCCTCCCGATCGCCGGTCAGCAGGACGGTCCGCAGCCCCAGGTTGCGCAGCCGCTCGACGGCCGGCGCGGCGGTGTCCTTGAGCGCGTCCGCCACGGCGAACCCGCCCCGTACTGCCCCGTCCACGGCGACCAGGACGGGGGTGCGCCCGGCTTCCGCCGCGGCGTTGAGGAACTCCTCGGCCGCCTCGATCGGGATGCCGCGATCGCGCATCAGCTCCGGGTTCCCGAGCAGCGCCTCCTGGCCGTCCACGCGCCCGGTCACGCCGTGGCCGGGGAGGGCGGTCACGTCCCTGGCCTCGTGGAGCGTCAGCCCGCGCGCTTCGGCGGCGTCCACCAGAGCCCGGGCGATCGGGTGCTCGGAGTAACGCTCGACGGCGGCGGCCAGCGCCAGCACCTCGTCCTCGGCTCCGAGGGTCCAGGCGGATTCCAGGGTCATCCGGCCGGTGGTGAGAGTGCCGGTCTTGTCGAGGACGACGGTGTCGATCGCGCCGGAGGCCTCCAGGGCGTCCGGGCCCTTGATCAGGATGCCGAGCTGTCCGCCGCGTCCGACGCCGACCATCAGGGCGGTCGGCGTGGCCAGGCCGAGGGCGCAGGGGCAGGCGATGATCAGCACCGACATGGCCGCGCTCAGCGCGCTGCGCACGTCGCCGGTGGCGAGCAGCCAGCCGATCAGGGTCAATGCCGCGATTCCCAGCACGGCCGGGACGAAGACGGCCACCACCTTGTCGACGAGGGTCTGGACGGCCGCCTTGCGGGCCTGGGCCTGCTCGGCCATCACCGCCAACTGGGCGAGCTGGGTGTGGGCGCCGACCTGTTCGGCTTCGACGATCAGGGCGCCGGTGGTGTTGGTGGTGCCGGCCAGAACGCGGGATCCCTCGGTGACCTCCTGCGGCACCGGCTCGCCGGTCATCGCGGACGTGTCGACCGCCGAGACCCCCGCCAGCACCCGTCCGTCGGTGGCGATCCGCTCCCCCGGACGGACGACGAACCGCTCCCCGACCTTCAGGGTGCCGATCGGCACAACCTGCTCGACCCCGTCCCGGATCACCCGGACGACCGAAGGCGCGAGCCGTCCGATCGCGGTGAGGACGCCGCGCGCCGACCGCTTGGAGCGGGCTTCGACGTAGCGTCCGGCGAGCAGGAAGGTGGTGATCGCGGCTGCGGCTTCGAGGTAGAGGCTGTCGGCGCCGTCCGGCACCTCGCCCCAGCCGATCCAGTAGCCGTCCCCCGGCACGCCCAGGATCGTCGCCACCACCGACCAGGTGAAGGCGGCCAGGATGCCGAGCGAGACCAGGGTGTCCATGCTGGTGCCGCCGTGGCGGAGATTGCGCCAGGCCGCCTTGTGGAAGGGCCAGGCGCACCAGAAGACCACCGG
>CAZLWS010000006.1:24593-40919 GCA_964563205.1 uncultured Propionibacteriaceae bacterium
TCGGTGGCGTAGTTGACGGTGGCGTTGACGCCGTCCAGCTTGTTGAGCTTGCGCTCGATGCGGCTGGCGCAGGCCGCGCAGGTCATGCCGGAGATGTCGAGCTCGACGCGGTCGAGCAGGGTCTGGTCGGGGAGGGTGTCGGTCATCGCGGGCCCCGTCCCGCCTCCCGGCGATCCCGCTCGGCGAGTTCGGCCAGCAGTTCGTTGTAGGCCGCCATCTCGTCGACGCCCTCGTCCGCCTCGCGATCGACCTGGGCCGCCTCCCGGCTGTCGCTGCGGAACCACTGGAAGGCCAGCACCGCGACCGCGATGAAGGCGGGGATCTCGCCGGTGAACCAGGTGATCTGGCCGGCGATGTCCTGGTCGGCCAGCAGCGGGCCCACCCACTCCACCGCGATCGATTCGTAGAACTGCTCGCCGATCACCGAGCGGGCCATCATGATGCCGACCGCGAAGATGGCGTGGAAGGGCATCACCGAGATCAGCATGGCGAAGCGGACGATGGGCGGCAGCCGGCCGGCCGTGCGGTCGGGCCGCACCAGCAGGTTGAAGAACAGGAACCCGGCCAGCATGAAGTGCAGCAGCATCACCTGATGCGCCCAGTGGTACCGCATCATCCACGGGAACAGCGGGGTGAAATAGACCACGAACAGCGAGCCGATGTAGTTGATCCACAGCACCGGCGGGCTCAGCAGGAAGCGGACGAACCGGTGCGCGGCCAGCCCGTCGAGCAGCTCGGTCACTCCAGGGAGCCTTGTGACAGACCTGCCGCTGGATGGCGTTTCCGCGCCGACGCCGGGCCCCGACTGCTCAGCTGGAGGTAGATCTGTCGCGGCGGCGAGCAGGCCGAACGGAGCGCCGAGCACCACCAGCAGCGGCACCAGCATGTTCACCGTCATGTGGACGAGCATGTGCCAGCTGAAGACCGCCGTGGAGTACATCCACAGCCCGCTGACCGCCAGGTAGAGGGTGAGCCCCCACCCCGCCAGCCACGGCACCAGTTGGCTCACCGGCCAGTGCCCGCCGGCCCGGCGCACCCGGGCCACGCCCCACAGGTAGAGCCCGATCGCGGCGAGGCAGAGCGCCACCCACAACAGGTTCGGACGCCCCAGGCCGGCCAGCCGTTCGATGGTCGCGGGCAGGTTCACCTCGTAGCCGAGGTAGTTGATCTGCGGGGTCTGCGGCACCTCGAACCGCGGCGGTGGAATGTGCGTCATAGCGGTGATCGCCGCTACCCCGAGCACCACGACCGCGGCGTCGAAGGCGACCGACGCGCCCCCCACCTCCTGAGCTTGACGACGGGCCCTCCGCGCGCGCCAGCCCCAGCTCGCCGACAGCGCCACCAGACACCCCGCGCCAACGAGGAAGGGCAGCCCAGCCGGCACGGCGAACGGCGACTGCCCGGCCAGCTGCTGCCAGGCGACCAGCGTGTAGCCAGCAGCCATCACCGCGACCAGCGGAATCATCGCCCGGCGGTAGCGGCGAACGGCCGCTGCCTGCGCGTCGCTCCCGGCCAGCGCCGCCAGCACGACAGCGACTGCTCCGCTGCCCAGCACCACGCCGGCCAGCGCGGCGAGACCCTGGGCGTCGGTGGCCCAGTCGTGATCGAGGCCGACGCTGACGTTGCCCGTGACGGCGACGAAGACGGTCGCCAGCGCGCCGGCAATCCAGCACACCGCGAAGCTTGCCGTCCGGGTCCCGGTGTAAGCGACCACGGTGGTGGCCAGCGCGGCCAGCGCGGCGACGAACCAGGCCAGTGCGCTGGGCGTCGAGGTCAGATAGAGCCACCACCCGTCCGGACGCAGCGCGGTGCCCAGCGGCGCCCCGGCCACGAAGGTCGGGTTGGCGACCGTCATGAGCAGCGCGGAGACCAGCCAGAGCTGCCCGGCCCGTCCCGTCCAGCCGGCGATCCGTCGCTGCACGTCGGTCAGTGCGGCGTCCTCGCCGGCGCTGGTGAAGCTCACGATCGCCGCGAGCCCGCCCAGCGTGAACAGCCCGGCGAGCCGCGCCACCAGATCGCCTATCACGGAGACCATGCCGGTGAACCCGTCGGCCTGCGCCCGTCCGGGAAGGGGGGGCAGCACCACCAGCAGATTGGCCACCAGCACCGCCGACGCCAGCGCCAGTCCCACCGCCATCCAGACCAGCCACAGCCCCCGGACGCGGCCGCGCACGACCCCGTCCTCCGGCTGCTGTGTCATGTCGCCCTCCGCGTCCCGACTCGTCTCGGCAGTCTACGCGCGTACCCCGGACGC
This sequence comes from uncultured Propionibacteriaceae bacterium, assembly GCA_964563205.1. Classification (GTDB taxonomy): domain Bacteria; phylum Actinomycetota; class Actinomycetes; order Propionibacteriales; family Propionibacteriaceae; genus Propionicimonas. The sequence continues at coordinate 26,848 of CAZLWS010000006.1, forward strand.
ATTGCCCTCAGCCCAACGCCAACCTGCGCGCTGCGCTGCAGGATTGCTGTTCTGGACGGAGTCAGCGTGGCTAATCCCGCTCTGCCCCTCGACAGGATTGCTGTTCTCAGGCCCCTGCGCGGGCCTGGTAACCGCCATCACGTAGCGCAGCAGATCGACGGACCTCGGAACTCCGAGCAGAACGACCACCCCGTAGCGCAGGCCTCCTCGTCGTGCTCGATCTCCACACTCCGTATTGTCCGCGAACGTCCGAAACGTCACATCGAACCGCGGACGGAGCGGCGGGACGGGCCGAGTGGCCGGCACACGTCGGCAAGAATGTGACCGTGGAGCCTGGCGCGCGGACGATGCGGGGCGGCGTGATCGCCGCGATCGTGCTGATCCTGCTCGGGGCGGCGTCGGCGACGCCGTGGGTGATCACGCTGGCGCTGCCGCGGTGGGTCAGGGAGCAGCCGCCCGCCGTCGAGGAGCCGTCGATCACGATCCCGCCGCAGGAGCCCACGGAGTACGATCCGGCGGTCACCCAGGCGCTGGAGCGGATCGTGGTCGTGCTCGTCGTCCTGGTCGTGCTGGCCTTGGTCGGGTTCGCGCTGTACCGGCTGGTGCAGCGGCTGCGGGCGGCGTGGCAGCCGGAGCAGGCGAACGCGGCCGCCGATCACCTGGTGGGCGACGAGGTGGGGACGGTCGTCGACATCGCCTCGCTGGCCACGGCGGTGGCGCGCGCCGAAGCCCGTCTGGCCGGGCACGGCGAGCCGGCGGACGCGGTCACCGCAGCCTGGGTCGCGCTCGAGGACGAGGCCGCGCTGCAGGGCTCCTCACGTGATCCCGCGCAGACCCCCACCGAGTTCACTGCCGCCCTGCTCGAACGCACCCCCGCCCCCGCCGCGGCGGTCGCCACCCTGCGACGGCTCTACCACAAGGCGCGATTCACCGAGCACCCGGTCACCGTCGAAGACGTGACGAACGCCCGCGAGGCGCTGAGCCGGATCGCCCAAGCACTCGACGCGCCCGCGTTCAGCGTGCCCGACCGGACGGTGGAGCCCTCGTGACCCGGCAGCTTCGCGGCTTGACGATCGGAGCCGGAGCCATCGCGGCGCTCGCCGCCCTGCTCGGCTTCAGCGGCGTCCTCGACCCGGTTCATGCGGCGCTCTTCGGCTGCCTGCTGTTCGCCGCGCTCGGTCTGCGGTCGGCTGGCTTCGATCACTCGCAAGCCGACTGGCCCACCCGCCGACAGGTCAACCGGGCCGGCGCCCGCAACGCCGTCAGCGACCTCGCCTGGCAGGTCTTCGACACCGACCGGCGCGTGCGCGGCAGTGTCGTGAAGCGGGTGCGGGAGCTGGCGACGGCCCGGCTCGCGCTGCTCGGAGTGGACGTCGCCGACCCCGCGCAGTGGCCGGAGGTCGAACGCCTGCTGGGCGCGAAGACCGTCGCCGGCCTGGCTTCCGACCAGCCGCCCACCGCCCGCGCCCTGCAGACCTGGCTGGACGCAATCGACCAGCTCGACCCCGAAAGGACCATCCGATGAGCGAACCCACCCTGTCGGCCGCGGAGGTTGCCCGCCTCGGCGGCGCGGTGCTCGACGAAGTCGAGACCGCGGTCGTCGGCCTGCGCGGCACCCTCGAGATCGCGCTGGCGACCGTCCTGGCCGGCGGCCACGTCCTGTTCGAGGACGTGCCGGGCACCGGCAAGACCCTCGCCGCGCGCAGCCTCGCCACCGCGCTGGGGCTCAGCTTCGCCCGGCTGCAGTGCACCCCCGACCTGCTGCCCAGCGACATCACCGGATCGAGCGTGTGGGATCCGCAGCGCGGCGATTTCGTGTTCCGGCCCGGGCCGGTCTTCACCGGCCTGTTCCTGGCCGACGAGATCAACCGGACGGCGCCGAAGACCCAGTCCGCGCTGCTGGAGGCGATGGCTGAGCGGCAGGTGACCATCGAGGGCGCCAGTCGTCCGCTCGCCCCGCCGTTCCATGTTGTGGCGACCTCGAACCCGGTCGAGTACGAGGGCACCTACCCGCTGCCCGAGGCGCAGCTCGACCGGTTCATGGTGCGGCTCGCCGTCGGCTACCCGAGCCGGGACGGCGAACGCGAGGTGCTCACCCGCCGGATCGCCCGCCGGCAGGAGGCCGCGCCGGTGTCGCAGGTGATCGACTCGGCGACAGTGCTCGCCCTGCAGGCCGGGGTCGAGGCGCTCCCGGTCGACCCGGACGTGGTGTCCTACTGCGTGGATCTCGCCGCCGCCACCCGGCGCCACCCCGCCCTGGAGGTCGGCGCCTCGCCGCGCGGCTCGCAGAACCTGGTGCTGCTGGCCCGCGCGGTCGCCGCCCTGGACGGCCGTGACTACGTGCTGCCCGAGGACGTGAAGCGGATCGCCGTCCCGGTGCTCGCCCACCGGCTCACCCTGACCGCGACCGCCTGGGCCTCGGGGCGTCGGCCCGAGGCGGTGGTCTCCGAACTGCTGGCGTCGGTCGCCGGACCGGCGACCATCCGGCAGGCCTGATGGCCCGGCCGCGCGGCTGGCGGACGGCCGGCTTCGGTTCGGCGGCTGTGGCCGCCGTGGTGCTGTTCATGGCGGCGCTCGCCCTCGGCCGGCCGGATGTCGGCCTGCTGGGCGTCCCGGCGCTGCTCGCCGCCCTGTTCAGCCGGACCTCGCCGCCCAGCGCGCCGTTCGCGGTGACCGAGGAGCCGGCCGAACCGGAGGCCGGGGGCGGCATCGAATCGACGCTGCGGATCACCGGCGGCGAGGTCGCCCACCTGCGCGCCTCCGCCCCGGGGCACCGGCCGACCGAGTTCGTGGTGGCGGCGCCCGCCGAGCGGACGGTGAGGCTGCGGCTCGCCTCGGAGCGCACCGGACCGCAGCGGACCGCGGTGGCCGACGTGGTCGGCCACCTGGGCGTCTGGGAGCACGACCTGCTCTCCGCCGGCGGCAGCAGCCGGTTGGTGCTGCCTTCGGCCATGCGGCTGGGCCAGGTTCCCGCGCCACGCCGGCTGCGCGGGCTGACCGGGCCGCGGCCGTCCCGCCGCTACGGGGAGGGCAGTGAGCTCCGCGACGTCCATCCGTTCGCTCCCGGCGACCGGCTGAAGCGGATCGACTGGCGGACGACGGCCCGCCGCTCGCCGAACCTGGACACCCTCTACGTCCGTAGAAGCTACGCGGACGCCGAGGCGGTCGCCGTGCTGGTGGTCGACTCGCGCGACGACGTCGGGCCGGATCTGCGGACCTGGCGCGGCTTCAGCGAGCAGCGGGTGGACGAGCCGAGCTCCCTCGATCTGGCCCGTCACGCCGCCGCGAGCGTCGCCCAAGCCCTGGTCGAGACCGGCGACCGGGTCGGGCTGATGGATCTGGGCCGCGAGGTGCGTCCGCTGCCTCCGGCCTCCGGGCGCCGACACCTCCGGCGCGTGCTGCACGGCCTGGCCCTGGCGCGTCCGATCGGTCAGCCGCATCCGGCCGTGCGGCCGCCTCAGGTGCCGGCCGACGCGCTGGTCTATCTGTTCAGCACCGCTCTGGACGAGGCGGCCGTGGGACTGGCTCGCACCTGGCGGAGCCTGGGTCACCCGGTGGTCGTGGTCGACATCCTGCCGGAGGTGCGCCCGGTCGCCGAGCCGCATCTGGCGATCGCCTGGCGAATCCTGAGTCTGGAGCGGCGGCAGCGGCTGGACGAGTTGGCCCGCGAAGGGGTGCCGATCGTGCGGTGGGCGGGTCCGGCGCGATCGGACGCGGTCACCGCGCTGGAATCCATCGCCCGCGCGTCGGCCCGGCAGCGGGACTGGCGATGAAGCGCTGGCTGGCGATGCTCGCGGCGGAGCTTCCGCTGCTCCGCGATCTGCCCGACTTCACCGAACGCCCGCTCCCCCGGATCGATGCGGATCTCGGCGCCTGCCTGCCTGGTTGGGCACTGCGGGCGGCCGCCGTGGTCGCGGCCTCGGCGCTGGTCACGATCGCCGCCGGCCGCACCGTCATGGCCGAGGCGCTTGCCTGGGCGCTGTTCCTCATCGCCGCGGGGCTGATGGCCGCGCTGCCGTCCGGCGCCGTCGGGCACCTGACGGTGGCCGCGAGCGGGCTGCTGGTGGCGCTCGGCGTCCACGGGCCTTTTGATCCGGTGGTGTTCGGACTCATCCCGCTCGCCCAGCTCACCGTCCACCTGGCCCGCCGGACCGAGGGAGTCGGCCTCACCGCCCGGATCGAGCTCGCCGCCCTCACCCACGGTCTGGGACGCGGTCTCGCCTTCACCGCCGCCACCCTCGGCTTCGCCGGCCTCGTCTACCTGCTGGCCGGGCGCCCCAGCCCGGTGGCCGTGGTCGCGGGCGGGGCCGCGCTGGTCGTCCTCAGCTGGCTGCTGTTCGTCCGCACCCCGCAGCACCGTCAGTAGGAGTGCGCACTGAGCCCTGGGCGCAGCCGGTGCTAACTTCCCCGATAGGGGTCGCCGGCGCCGAGCACCGGCTGACGGCGACTGGCCGAACTCAAGCGGTTCGCCGAACCGGCGCCAGCGTGAGGGGACCGCATGGCTGAGCACTTCGACGTCGTCATCGTCGGCTCGGGCTTCGGCGGCAGCGTCACCGCGCTGCGGCTGACTGAGAAGGGCTACCGGGTCGCCGTGATCGAGGCCGGCCGCCGGTTCGAGGACGACGACTTCCCCAAGACCAGCTGGAACCTGCGGAAGTTCCTGTGGGCGCCCGTGCTGGGCTGCTACGGCGTCCTGCGGATCCACCTGCTGAAGGACGTCATGGTGCTGGCCGGCGCCGGGGTGGGCGGCGGCTCGCTCAACTACGCCAACGTGATGTACGAGCCGCCCGCGCCGTTCTATGAGGACGAACAGTGGGCGCACATCACCGACTGGCAGACCGAACTCGCCCCCTACTACGCCCAGGCCCGCCGGATGCTGGGGGTCGTCCCCAACCCGCGCCTGACCGCCCCCGACCGACTGCTCCGGCAGGTCGCGGAAGAGCTGGGCGCCGGCGACACGTTCTCGCTGGTTCCGGTCGCGGTGCATTTCGGGGAGCCCGGGAGGACCGTCCCCGACCCGTTCTTCGGCGGCGTCGGCCCGAGTCGCAGCGGGTGCACCGAGTGCGGCAACTGCCTGGCCGGCTGCCGGGTGGGGGCGAAGAACACCCTGTTGAAGAACTACCTCGGCCTGGCCGAGAAGGCGGGCGCGCGAATCTTCCCCTTGACGACGGTCACGGGCCTGACCGAGCGCCCGGACGGCTCCTGGCAGGTCGACACCCGCCGCACCGGGCCGTTCCCGGGCCGGGGCCGCCGGAGCTTCACGGCCGCCAAAGTGGTGCTCGCCGCCGGCGCCTGGGGAACCCAGCGGCTGCTCTTCGCGATGCGGGACGCCGGCCGGCTGCCCGATCTCTCCCCGCTGCTGGGCGCCCAGTCCCGGACGAACTCCGAGGCCATCCTCGGGGCCTCGGCAGCCTCCGTCGACCCGGAGCTGGACCTCTGCGCCGGAGTGGCGATCACCTCGTCCATCCATCCCACGCCGGACACCCACATTCAGCCGGTCCGCTCCGGCAAGGGCTCCAACGCGATGGGGCTGCTGATGGCCCTGCTGGCAGACGGCGACCGTCCGGCACTGCCGCAGGTGCTGAAACAGTTCGCCGCCCATCCGCTGAAGGTGATCCGCACCACGATTCCCCGCCGCTGGAGCGAGCGGACGGTCACCCTGCTCGTCATGCAGACCCTCGACAACTCGATCACCACCCTGACCAAGCCGGGCCTGTTCGGCCGCCGGAAGTTCACCAGCGAGCAGGAGCCCGGCGAGCCCAACCCCACCTGGATTCCGCTCGGCAACGAGGTCGCCCGCCGCGTCGCCGAGAAGATCGACGGGATCGCCGCCGGCACGGTCGCCGGCCTGGTGGGCATTCCCACCACCGCCCACTTCCTGGGCGGCGCCACCATCGGCGCAGCCGCCTCCGAAGGCGTGATCGACCCCTACCACCGAGTCTGGAACTATCCGACCCTCGCCGTGGTGGACGGCGCCGCCGTCTCGGCCAACCTGGGCGTCAACCCGTCCCTGACCATCGCCGCCCAAGCCGAACGCGCCGCCGCCCTCTGGCCCAACAAGGGCGACCCCGACCCCCGCCCCGCCCAGGGCGACCCCTACCGCCACGTCCCGCCGGTCCGTCCGAACCATCCGTTCGTCCCCGCTGGCGCGCCCGCGGCTCTCAGGCTCGCAGCCGACTCCGCTACAGGGTGGGCTTGCGGGTGAACGTCAGGTGGGTGACTCCACTGGGAGAGGAGACTGCCTCGATGTCGTAGGCGTCTTCCAGGCCTTCCAGCCCGTCCCAGATCCGGACGCCCCGGCCGAGCAGAATGGGCACCTGGACGAGGTGCATGTGGTCGACGAGACCGGCAGCGAGAAATTCCCGGACCACGGTCGCTCCGCCGCCGATCCGGACGTCCTTTCCGCCGGCCGCCTCACGGGCGGCCTCCAGCGCAACGGCCGGGGCGGCGTCGAGGAAGTGGAATGTGGTGCCACCCTCCATCACGAGCGCCGGTCGCGGGCGATGCGTGAGCACGAAGGTCGGCGTGTGGAACGGCGGATCGATCCCCCACCAGCCCTGCCAGTCCGGATCGTCCTGCCAACCGGGCGGACCGAACTTGTTCGCGCCCATGATCTCCGCACCGATGCCGATGCTGTGACGCTGGGCGAACGCGTCGTCGACCCCCGCGGCCCCGCTCGCGTCCCAGAACCGCGTTGCGAACATCCATTCGTGCAGGCGCTCGCCTGCGTGGCCGAACGGCGCCTCAGCCGATTGCGGCTCCCCCGTGGCGAAGCCGTCCAAGGAGATGGACAAATTGTGAATCCGCGTCAGAGACATGGTGCTCCTCACTCGGTGATCGCCCTTTGGACACTGTACCGCTTGCCTCCCGGGCGACCAGGACGGGCGGGCTACCGCACGCCGGGCATGCGCTCGACTCACACGATGGCGCGGTCTAGCCTGCTCCGCCGGACCAACAAACGTGTGGCAGAACGAATCGGGGCCGAGGCGGAGCGACCCGGGCCCTCGTCCCGCCCCGAGTGAACACGGTTCCCAAACTTTGTGCCAACAATTGTCGCCAAGCCCTTGACTTCCCTTAGTTTGACAAGTTTTCTCAGTTTGCTTGACTACCATTTCCACCTAGATCTACTCTTTCGGTGGAGGTGATGAAAATGGCTGTCACATACGCCACTCGGCTCAACTCGTTCCTTCGGACCGCGAAGGATGTCGAAGAGGGCCTCCAGAACATCGCAAGCACGGGGTCGATCACTCATGTCGACCTCAACTACCCCGAGCACTTCGGAGAAAGGACCCCTGAGGAAGTCAAGGACCTCCTCGACCGCGTCGGCCTGAAGATCAACAGCGTCGCCATGCGGTTCCGCGCCGACTTCGTCGGCGGGGAGTACACCAACGCCGATCCGGCGATCCGGGCCCAGGCCATCGAACTGACCAAGCAGGGCATCGACGCGGCCGCCGCTCTCGGCTCGGACCTGGTCACCATCTGGCTGGGCTTCGACGGGTACGACTACACGTTCCAGAAGGACTACGCCGCGAGCGTCGAGCTCGTGGTCGCCGCCCTCCAGGAACTGGCCGACTACCGGCAGGGCATGCGCATCAGCTACGAGTACAAGCCCTATGAGGAGCGTTCGCATGCGCTCATCGCGACCGGCGGGATGACCCTGCACGTCCTCAACAAGGTCGATCGCGACAACGTGGGCGCCACGCTCGACTTCTGCCATCAGCTGATGGCCGGGGAGATGCCCGCCTTCTACGCGTCGTTGCTGCTCGATCAGGGGAAGCTCTACGGCATCCACCTGAACGACGGCAACGGCAAGTTCGACGACGGGCTGATGATCGGCTCGGTCCATCCCTTCGAGACGGCCGAGCTGCTCTACTACCTCGCCCGTTACGACTGGGAGGGCGTCATCTACTTCGACACCTTCCCGATCCGGGAGCCGGCCGTCGCCGAGGCCCAGACCAACGTCCGGACCATCAACCTGCTGCGCGACAAGGTCCTGGAGTACGGGGTCGAGCGCATCACCGAGGTCGTCCGCTCATCGGACGCCATCCAATCCCAAGCCGTTCGCACGGCACTGATCTCCTGAGGAAGGGAGAACGACAATGAAGTCTCGCAAGATCGCGGCAGCCATCAGCGCGCTGCTCGCACTCGGGCTCACCCTGACGGCCTGCACCGGCCCCGAGGGCGCCGATCCGGAAGCCCCGTCCAGCGCCTTCAATCCGGACGAAGCAGCGGACGGCAAGGAGTTCAAGGACGTCCGCTCCGCGCTGGGCGCCATTCCCAAGGTCGAGGGCGCCATCCAGCTCGGCGCCGTGGCCAAGGCGTTCGAGAACGAGTACTGGCGCACCTTGAAGGAGGGCATGGAGACCGGCGCGGCCAAGGCGGCTTCGCAGGGCGTCGATGTCACCATCGACGTGCGCTCCGCCCAGGGCGAGTCGGACGAGCAGGGCCAGCTGGCCATCGTCAAGGACATGGTCAACAAGAAGTACAGCGGCCTGCTGCTCTCGCCGATCTCGGACGGCAACCTCGGCCCCGGCGTCGAGGACGCCACCAAGGCTGGCATCCCGGTGATCAACGTGAACGATGGGATCATCGCCAACGCCCCGACCTTCGTCGGGCCCAAGGCGATCCAGAACGGCGAACTCGCCGCGGAGTGGATCTCCAAGCAGCTCGGCGCCAAGGGCGAGGTCGCCATCGTCATCGGCATGCCCAAGGCCTTCGCCGCCCGGCAGCGCACGGCGGGCTTCGAGGAGTGGATGAAGGCCAACGCGCCGGACATCTCGATCGTCGAGAAGCAGAACGCCGACTGGGATCGCTCCAAGGCCAAGGACCTGGCCGACACCTGGATCAAGACCCATCCCGACTTGAAGGCGATCTTCTGCAACAACGACACCATGGCGCTGGGCGTCGTGGAGGCCGTCAAGGCTTCGGGCAAGGACATCCTGGTGGTCGGCGTCGACGGCATCGGCGAGGCATACGACTCGATCCGCAAGGGCGAACTGGACGCCACGATCGACTCCTTCCCGCTGTACAAGGGGCAGATCGCCGTCGAGATGATGCTGCGGACCATCGGGGGCCAGCAGCTTCCGCGGGTCATCTGGACCCCGCAGGCGCTGATCGACTCGACCAACGTCGACACGCCTGCCGAACAGCTCATCGGCTGGGAGGACCCGCAGTACTGACCCACGCGGTGGGGGTGGGTTCCGCCCCACCCCCACCCTGTGCAACCTCAGAGAGGAGGAAAGTCCGTGAGCACAGCCATCGCAACACGGAACCTGTCGAAGCAGTTCGGTTCCAACATCGTCCTTCGGGACATCAACCTGGAGGTCCAACCGGGCACCCTGCACTCGCTGGTCGGCGAGAACGGGGCCGGGAAGTCGACGCTCCTGAACATCATTCACGGGGTCTACCAGGAGTACGGCGGGCAACTCGAACTCTTCGGAGAGCCCGTCCGCCTCAAGTCACCCCATCACGCCATCGAGAGCGGCATCTCCAAGGTGCACCAGGAGGTGCACATCAGCCGGGGACAGACCGTCGGCGAGAACATCGCACTCGGCTCCGAGCCCGGCCGCTTCGGCTTCATCAACCGGCGCGTCCTGTACTCCGAGATCGACCAGATCCTCGACCGGCTCGGCTGCACCTTCCGCAGCGTGGACGTGGCAGGCGGCCTCACCGTGGGCCAGATCCAGATGATGGCCATCGCGAAGTCGCTGTTCCACCAGGCGAAGGTCATCTCCTTCGACGAGCCCACTGCGTCGCTCTCCGATCGGGAGACCGAGGTGCTCTTCCGGGTGATCAACGATCTTCGCGCCGAGGGCATCACCATGCTGTATGTCAGCCACCGGCTCGACGAGGTGATGGATCTGTCGGATCAGATCAGCATCCTGCGCGACGGCGTCCTGATGGGCACCTGGAACCGGGGTGAACTGACCAAGGCCGGCATGATCGAGCGGATGGTCGGCCGCGAACTGGACGACGCCCTGGCCCACCCGACCAGGCTGTCGGCCGGGGAGCACCCGGTCGCGCTGACCGTGGAGAACCTCAGCGGGCAGGGCTTCAACGACGTCTCCTTCGAGGTCCGCAAGGGCGAGATCCTCGGCTTCGCGGGTCTGGTGGGGGCAGGACGCACGGAGGTCGTCGAGACGATCTTCGGCGCCCGTCCGATCAAGGGCGGCGCCATCGCCATCGACGGCGAGCCGGCCACGATCTCAAGCCCGATCGACGCGATGCGCCAAGGGATCGCGCTGATCCCCGAGGACCGCAAGCGGGATGGTTTCATCAGGAACCTCGACAACGAGATGAACATGTTCCTCCCGCTGTTCGAGAAGAAGCGCTACTGGATGGTCAACAAGCCGCGGATCCGGAGCAACTTCGATCGCTTCGGCGAGGCCATGAACCTGCACCCGCGGGATCCGAAGTACGCCACTGTCCAGCTTTCCGGCGGGAACCAGCAAAAGGTCGTTCTCGGCAAGTGGCTGGGGACCGATCCGGAAATCCTGATCCTGGACGAGCCCACCAAGGGCATCGACGTCGGCGCCAAGGCCGAAATCTACCGACTCATCCAAGGGCTGGCCGCGGAGGGCCGGGCGATCATCGTCGTCTCTTCCGAACTGCCCGAACTCCTCAGTCTGAGCACTCGCATTCTCGTCATGCACCAGGGCCGGGTCACGGCCGTGCTGCCCAACGACGGACTCGACGAGAAGACGGTGCTCCATCACGCCATGGGAGGCGAATCATGACCCGCGTCAAGCAACTACTCCTGGGCCGCGAGACCACCACGCTGCTGGCGTTGGTCCTCGTGCTGGCCGTCTTCTCCGTGCTGAACCCGGCCTATCTCACCGGCGCCAACTTCCTTGACATCCTCGATCAGGCCACCATCAACGGCCTGCTGGCACTCGGCATCACCTTCGTCATCATCACCGGTGGCATCGACCTCTCTGTCGGTTCGGTCATGGCTGTCGTCATCGTCGTGGTGGGCCTGCTGATGACCGAGTTCCACGTGCCACCGATCGTCGCGGTGCCTGCCGGCATCGCGCTCGGCATTGTGATCGGCCTCATCAACGGCGCTCTGGTGACCCGCTTCAAGCTGCAGCCGTTCATCGCCACGCTGGCGACGATGAGCATCTTCCGCGGGGTCGCGTACATCATCACGGGCGGCTGGCCCGTCCTGGACATGCCGCCGAGCTTCCGCGCGATGCTGGACGGCGATCTGCTCGGCGCCTTCCCGATCGCCGTGATCATCCTCCTGGCATTCGCCGCCGTCGGACACGTCGTCCTCACCCGGACGAAGACCGGCGTCTACATCTTCGCCATCGGCGGAAATGAGGAGGCCACCCGGCTCTCGGGCGTGAACGTGGCGCGCAACAAGAACATCGCCTACGCGCTCTGCGGCATCGGCGCAGCGCTCGCCGGCATGGTCATGCTCGCCCGCCTCGGCACCGGCGAACCGACCGCCGGCCAGGGGTACGAGCTGAACGCCATCGCGGCCGCCGCGATCGGCGGCACCAGCCTCGCCGGCGGAAAGGGGAGCATCATTGGAACACTGCTCGGTGCGCTGCTGCTCTCTGCGCTGAGGGTCGGCCTGGTGGTCCAGGGCGTCGACGCGTTCTGGCAGTACATCGCGACGGGCGCGATCATCGCGTTCGCTGCGTACTTCGAGATCCTGAGGGAGCGGTTCGGTGCCCGAGAATAGCGTCCTGGTCGTCGGCAGCCTGAACTACGACCTGTTCCTGTTCCAGGACCGGCTGGCCGCGGTCGGTGAGACGCTCACCGCCGACGGGATGCGCGAGGCCTTCGGCGGCAAGGGCGGCAACCAGGCCGTCCAGGCAGCGAAGCTGGGGGCGCCCGTGGCCTTCCTCGGCGCGGTCGGCCAGGACGAACGCGGCCAGGCCTACCAGCGAGTGCTGGAGCAGGAGGGCATTCGGGCGTGGCTGACCCCTGTCGAACAGCCGACCGGGCTCGGCGTGGTGAACGTGCTCCCCGGCGGGGACGTCCACGCAACCATCGTCGAGGGTGCGAACGGCACCGTGGACGCCGACCACGTCCGGGCGCACCAAGAGCTGTTCGACGGCATCGGGTTCCTGATCCTGCAGAACGAGATCCCGGAATCCGGGGTTCGGGCCGCCGCCGAGCTCGGCCGACAGGCCGGCGCCACGGTGGTGTACAACGCCGCCCCGGCCCGTCCCTGGTCTCACTCCATCCCGTGCGACTATCTCATCGTCAACGAGGAGGAGGCGCGCAGCATGGCAGAGCCGGGGCAGGCGGCCTCCGGCCAGTGGGCCGACCTGGCCCACTCCCTCGCCGGCGCCGGGCCGAGTGTGATCATCACTCTCGGCGCCAGGGGCGCCGTCGCCTGCCTCGGCGGCGAGGTCGTGGACCTGACTCCCTATCCGGCCACGGCCGTCGACAGCACCGGGGCGGGTGACTCCTTCGTGGGCGCCTTCGTGGCGGCTCTCCGGGAAGGCCGCGACGCGCGGAGCGCTGCTAGCCTTGCCGGAGGAGTCGCGGCCATCACCACCGAGGGGGTGGGAGCACAGACGAGCATGCCGCGCCAGTGGAGGTAGAAGCGTGACGCCGTCGCAGCGCCGCAAGCGCATCCTCGCCCTCGTCCAAGAGGCTGAAGTCATGACCATCGACGACCTCGTCGAAGTCATGGGGGTGTCCTCCTCCACCGTGCGGAGGGACATCAACCGCCTCATGGACGGGGGGGAGGTCATCGCGCTGCGCGGCGGCGGCGTCCAGCTCAGCGAGAAGACCTCGGAGCTCTCGGCCTCGGCGAAGGCGCTCCTTCATCCCGCTGCCAAGCTGGCGATGGCGCGAGCCGCGGCGGCTCTCGTCGAGGACGGCGACGTCGTCTACCTCGACTCGGGCACCAGCGCGCTGCAACTGGTTCCGCTGCTGCGCGAGAAGCACATCCAACTCGTCACCTCGAACGTCCACGTGTTCGCCCTGGCGGACGGGTTCCAAGGCAACATCATCGTGCTGGGAGGCGACTACCTCCCCGATCTCGGCTCGATCGTCGGCCCGATGACCACCAGCGAACTCGAGCAGATGACCTTCGACAAGGCCTTCATCGGCGCCAGCGGGTGCAGCCGGCGCAGCGGCGTCAGCACCTTCGACATGCGCGAGGCCTCGAAGAAGCGCATCGTCCACGAACGCACCCGCCAGCCCTACGTGCTGGCCGATTCCAGCAAGTTCGGCGTCGACACCTTCTACAAGGCGATCGATCTAGCCAACTGCCACATCATCACCGAGGCCCATCACGACGTCCTCGAATCCGCCGGCGGCTACACCATCTCCCCCATCACAGAACCGGGCGAGTAGCCCGCGGGTTCGCCACCCGCTGCACCGGCGCTCCAACCACGCATCGTGGTAGGCCGGGATGTCAGTGCCAGCCGGCAGGCTTGGCTCATGGACAAGAACCCACCCTGACTCGCAGAACCGCCCGAAGGATACGCCGACTGGCTGGCCGACCTGAAGGCACAAGTACATACCGCGCGGCAGCGAGCGGCGCTGGCCGTCAACACCGAGATGCTGCAGCTGTACTGGCGAATCGGTCGCGACATCCTTGATCGACAGGCGCGCCAAGGCTGGGGCGCAAAGGTAATCGACCGCCTGTCCCACGACCTACGATCGGAGTTCCCAGATCTCGGCGGATTCTCAGCCAGGAACCTCAAGTACATGCGCAAGTTCGCCGCAGTCTGGCCAGAGGCATTTGTGCAGCAGCCTGCTGCACAAATCCCCTGGGGTCACCATCTCGTCCTACTCGACAAACTGGCCACTCCCGAGGAGCGCCACTGGTACGCAAGGAACACCCTTGCCTACGGCTGGTCGCGCAACGTGCTGACGATGGAGATTGAGACCCGGCGCTCGGAACGCTCGGGGCGGGCGATCACGAACTTCGATCGCGCCCTGCCTAAGCCAGAGTCCGACCTCGCGCGCGAGTCCCTCAAAGATCCATACCGCCTGGACTTCCTAGGGCTGGGGGCCGAGGCTCACGAACGCGAGATCGAGTCGTCGCTGATCGAGCACGTCACTGAGTTCCTGATCGAACTCGGGGCCGGGTTCGCCTTCGT